>JABXKU010000035.1 GCA_013619105.1 Desulfuromonadales bacterium | reverse complement strand
TCACCCCCTGTGAGTGCCGCCGAACGCAGGGATTCTAATCCGGAACAGAAAGACGTCTGAGCGAAGCGAATCTCGTCTTTCCCGGATTATAATCCCGAAGAGAGGGACCCCGCCGTAGGCGGGCCAACGGGGGGCGACCTTCTTTTGGTTACTTTTCTTGGTCGTCAAGAAAAGTAACGCGCCTGGCCGGGCAAGACCGGCCGATTGATAGATTTTCTTTTTGCATTGATTCCAGATTTGCTGCGCATAGAACAAGACCGCAGGGTGGCGCCCCCGCCCGACTCTTTTTATGCGCCAAAAAAGAGTAGGCAGAAAAAGGCGCCCCAACTCCTGGCCCTGCGGGTACCCTGCGCTACGCAGACGTTTCACGGACGGGGAAAAACTCGCTGCGCTCAAACATTCCCCCGTCTGATCGTAAAACGTCCACTCCGCTTTGGCTGCGTCACAGGGGTGGTTAGTTTTTGACCCAAAACCCCTGAGAGTGCCGCCGAACGGAGGTATTTTAATCCGGAACAGAAAGACGTCTGAGCGAAGCGAATCTCGTCTTTCCCGGATTATAATTCCGCAGAGAGGGAATCCGCCGCAGGCGGGCCAACGGGGGGCGACCTTCTTTTGGTTACTTTTCTAGGTCGTCAAGAAAAGTAACGCGCCTGGCCGGGCAAGACCGGCCAGTTGATTGATTTTCTCGTTGCAGTATCTTTATCTCGACTGCGCAAACTACAAGGTCGCGGGGTTACGCCCCCGCCCGACGTCCTACTCTTTTTACACGCCAAAAAAGAGTAGGCAGAAAAAGGCGCCCCAACTCCTTGCCCTGCGGGTTCCCTACGCTACGCAGACGTTTCACGGACGGGGAAAAACTCGCTGCGCTCAAACATTCCCCCGTCTGATCGTAAAACGTCCACTCCGCTTTGGCGGCGTCACAGGGGATGGAAGGGAAAAGGCTTACGGCTTGGCTGTCAAGAGAAGGAACTAGTCCGGCCGGACGACTTGATCATTGAGCCAGGGGCGACTGGGCAGTATACTGAGACCTCAGAGCGAATAAACCGAGGGGAGCAAATGAAGCGACCAATTGTAATAACCATGGGTGACCCGACGGGAGTCGGGCCGGAAATAATTATGAAGGCCTGGCTGGAGGGCCAACTCTCCACCGGCCAGCGGCCGATGATTGTGGCCGGCGATGGAGCAGTGCTGCAGAGAGCGGCGTCCATCTTTGGTGCCGAGGTCACGGTTGAGGCTCTGGAGGATGGCGTTTCCGAAGCCTTGGCCAGCCATCGACTGGTTTGCGGTGAGCGCAGTTTGCTGCTCAAGAATCTGTCACAACTGCCCGCCGCGAACTTGGTCTATGGCGCACCGGATCTGGCCTGCGGCCAGGCCATGATTCGCTATATCGAATGGGCCTGTGATCGTTGCCTGTCTGGTGAAGTGGCCGCTATGGTGACGGCGCCGGTGAACAAGCAGGCTCTGCGAGCTGCAGGTTGTGAAGCCCCCGGCCACACTGAACTGCTCGCTGCTCGCTGTGGCGTTGAAAAGGTGGTGATGATGCTGGCGGGGTGTCGGTTGCGGGTCTGTCTGGTGACCACCCACCTGCCCTATAGCGCTGTACCGGCGGCACTCAGTCCTGAAGAGATCTTAGCCACGGTACAGATCAGCGATGCCGCTCTGCGGCGTTATTTCGCTCTTGAGTCTCCCCGCCTGGCGGTACTGGCACTCAATCCCCACGCCGGTGAAGGGGGGCAGTTCGGTGACGAAGAGCAACGACTCATTACTCCGGCCATCGAGGCAGCCCGCCAGCAGGGCATCGATGCCAGTGGACCCCACAGTGCCGACGCCCTGTTCCACTTTGCCGTGCAGGGCGCCTACGACGCGGTGATCTGCATGTACCACGACCAGGGGCTGATTCCCCTCAAGCTGCTCCATTTCGACGATGGGGTCAATGTGACCCTCGGCCTGCCCATCATCCGCACCTCCGTCGACCATGGCACGGCCTACGATTTAGCCGGCAGCGGCCGGGCCAGCGAGAAGAGTCTGCTGGCGGCGGTGGCTCTGGCCGACCAAATGGCTTCCTGAATTCGCCGGTCCTGGCCGGTAGCCATTTTGGCTTACTTTTGTTGGCTTGGACAAAAGTAAGGCGTCTGGCGGGACCCAACCCGCCGGTGTTATCGATTCTTTTTATGGTTTATAGGTCCGCTTCTGTTTCAGCCTACCCGACTCGGCAGCGCAACCCACCCTTCTCTGCTTGAATTGCAATGCTCTCCAACGCCATGCTAAAGTAGTCCGTTATCGTCATTGTGGTGGCGGTATGTGAACCTTGCATCCCGCTATCCTTCATTAAATTACGGAATCGAGCATGGCTGACAAAATAGTTATCAAGGGTGCCAACGAGCACAACCTGCAGAACATCGATCTGGAGATCCCCCGCGATAAGCTGGTGGTCATCACCGGGGTATCGGGCTCGGGCAAGAGTACCCTGGCTTTTGATACCCTTTATGCTGAGGGCCAACGCCGCTATGTGGAGAGCCTTTCCGCCTACGCCCGGCAGTTCCTCGAGCAGATGGACAAGCCCGATGTGGAGAGCATCGATGGCCTGTCGCCGGCCATTTCCATCGAGCAGAAGACCACGTCTAAGAATCCCCGTTCGACGGTCGGCACGGTCACGGAAATCTACGACTATCTGCGGCTGCTCTTCGCCCGCATCGGTCGCATTCATTGCCATAGCTGTGGCGATGAGATTGCCTCCTGGACCGTGCAGCAGATGGTCGATCGCATCATGCAGTTGCCGGACAAGACCCGCCTGCTGCTGCTGGCCCCTATCGTTCGTGGTCGCAAGGGCGAATATCGCAAGGAGTTACGCCAGCTGCAGGCCGATGGCTTCGTGCGGATTCGCATCGATGGCGAAATGTACGAACTCGGCGAGGAAATTTCCCTCGACAAGAACAAGCAGCATACCCTTGAAGTGGTGGTCGACCGGTTGGTAGTCAAGGAAGGTATCGAGGGGCGCCTGGCTGATTCCCTGGAGACCTCCCTGCGCCTAGCCGATGGCGTGGTGCGGGTCGAAGAACCCGGCGGTGAAAGCTCTCTTTATTCGGAGCAACATTCCTGCGCTGAGTGCGGTATCTCCTATCCAGAGATCACGCCGCGCATGTTCTCCTTCAATAATCCCTACGGCGCTTGTCCCGATTGCGCCGGCCTCGGCACCCGTCTCTACTTCGACGCCGACGAGGTCGTGCCAAACCCCGACCTGTCCTTGCGCGAAGGGGCCATCGCTCCTTGGGAGACCCGCACCGGCTTCTACTATCATCAGTTGCTCGAGGCCCTGGCCGATCACTATAAATTCGATATCAATACCCCTTTCCGTGAGTTGCCCGAGAAATTGCGCAAAATTTTACTGCACGGTTCGGGTAAGGAAGAGCTGCGATTCTTTTTCGACCAGGGTGGCCGGCGACACTTTTATGACAAGGTTTTTGAAGGGGTGATCCCCAATCTGGAACGGCGCTACCACGAGACCGATTCGGATCGGGTGCGGGAGAATCTCGGTCACTTCATGAATGTGATGCCCTGCCCGACCTGCAACGGTGCTCGCTTGCGCAAGGAGTCGTTGTTCGTGCGGGTCGGCGGCAAGAATATACAAGAGATTTGCGCCTTCTCCATCCTCGACGCGGAGCAGTATTTTGCCGAGTTGCAGCTGGCGGATAAAGAAATAGAGATCGGCCGGCGGATTCTCAAGGAAGTTCGCGACCGCCTCTCCTTTCTAAGCTACGTCGGTCTCGATTACCTGAGCCTCAACCGTGCTTCCGGCACCCTGTCCGGTGGTGAAGGGCAGCGCATT
The DNA here is from genome assembly GCA_013619105.1 of Desulfuromonadales bacterium. Taxonomy (GTDB): domain Bacteria; phylum Desulfobacterota; class Desulfuromonadia; order Desulfuromonadales; family Syntrophotaleaceae; genus Syntrophotalea_A. The sequence continues at coordinate 22,638 of JABXKU010000035.1, read as the reverse complement.
CGGCTGGCGACCCAGGTCGGTTCCTCTCTGGTCGGCGTGCTGTATATCCTCGATGAGCCGTCCATCGGTCTCCATCAACGGGATAACAGGAGGCTGCTCGAAACCCTTAAGCGCTTGCGGGATCTTGGCAATACGGTGCTGGTGGTGGAGCATGACGAAGAGACTATTCTTGAGGCGGATCAGGTCATCGATATGGGTCCGGGCGCGGGGGTGCACGGCGGCCATGTGGTGGCTCAAGGCACTCCCCAGGAAATCCTGGCCGACCCGGCGTCCCTTACCGGCCGCTACCTGTCCGGGGCCCTGACCATTCCTCTGCCGGCCGAGCGGCGTACCAGCGAGCGTTGTTTGCAGATTCGCGGCGCCCGGGAAAACAACCTGCAAGGAGTCGATGCCGATATCCCCCTCGGGGTGATGACCTGCGTCACCGGAGTCTCCGGTTCGGGTAAATCGACCCTGGTCATCGACACCCTGTTCAAAACCCTTTCCCAACGGCTATATCGCTCCCGGGAGAAGGCCGGCAAGGTCGACGAGATCCTCGGCGTTGAATTGCTCGACAAGGTGGTCGATATCGACCAGTCTCCCATCGGTCGTACGCCCCGCTCCAATCCGGCCACCTATACCGGCTTGTTCACCGACATTCGCGATCAGTTTACCCAGCTGCCCGAGGCCAAATTACGGGGCTACAAGGCGGGGCGTTTCTCCTTCAACGTTAAGGGGGGGCGCTGCGAGGCCTGCCAGGGGGAGGGTATCCTCAAGATCGAGATGCACTTTCTACCCGATGTCTATGTGCAGTGCGAGGTTTGCAAGGGCGCACGCTACAACCGGGAAACCCTGGAGGTACGCTACAAGGGGCAGAATATTGCCGAAGTCCTCGACATGACCGTCAATCAGGGCCTAAAGTTTTTCGAGAATATCCCCAGGATTCGCAATAAGTTGGAGATGGTGCGAGACGTCGGCCTCGGCTATATCAAGCTCGGCCAGAGCGCCACAACCCTGTCCGGTGGCGAGGCCCAACGGGTCAAGCTGGCCAAGGAACTCGGTAAGCGGGCCACCGGTCGCACCATTTACATCCTTGACGAGCCAACCACCGGCCTGCATTTCGCCGATATTCAGAAGTTGCTCGATGTGTTGCAACGTTTGGTCGAAACCGGCAACACGGTGGTGATCATCGAACATAACCTCGATGTGATTAAGACCGCCGACCACCTTATCGACCTGGGTCCGGAAGGGGGTAGCCGCGGCGGTCATATCGTCGCCTTCGGCACGCCGGAGGATGTTGCGCGCAATTCGGCCTCCTTTACCGGGCGTTACCTGCGCCCTTATCTCAACCTTTGATGGCGTCGTAAAAATGTGTAGTAATAGCCGACCCGTGCTCAGCGGTGGTGAGGGGTATTTCCCCTTGCTTTGTCGGTGCGCTGGCGTTAGCATTTGGCTCAGATTGAAGGGAATCAGTTCATGAGAAAACTCTCCAAGCGGATGAAAAGCCTACCTCCGGGCCAGGCGCTGATCTTCTATTACGGGCTCGCGATTGTGCTCGGAGCGTTGGCGTTGTCCTTGCCGATTGCCGCTCACGGCGAAGCTCTATCGTTTCTTGATGCGTTGTTTACCGCCACTTCGGCCCAATGTGTTACCGGGCTGGTCGTGGTCGATACCGCGACCAAATTGACCCTGTTCGGCCAACTGGTGGTGCTGCTGCTGATCCAGATCGGCGGGCTGGGCATTACGACCTTCTCCGTCTATCTATTTTTCTACCTCGGTGTGGGGGTCGGTATTCGAGATCGGTGGCTGATTCAGGAGACCCTGATGCACAGCCCGGTCGATTCCATGCGCGACCTGATCCGTGGTGTGTTCCTGCTGACCGTGCTTATCGAGGGGGCCGGCACGGTGCTGTTGTCCTTTGCCTTTGTTCCGGAGATGGGATGGGTCAAGGGCCTCTACTATGCTCTGTTCCATTCCGTGTCGGCCTTTTGCAACGCGGGCTTTTCGCTCTTTCCAGACAGTCTGGTGGCTTATCGTGATAACCCTATGGTCAACCTGACCATCATGGGTCTGGTCGTGCTTGGCGGTCTCGGGTTTTTGGTCATGAAGGAACTTATTGATCTGGCCAAGCAGCGCACAGGCAGGCGGCGTATGTCTCTGCACTCGCGCTTGGTGCTTGTGACCAGTGGTCTTCTCATTGTGGGGGGGGCGGTCCTGATCGGCTTGCTCGAATGGCCGACCTCTTTTACCAGCTTGGGAGCCGGCGAAAGCCTGTGGACCGCGTTGTTCCAATCGGTCACGGCTCGTACCGCCGGCTTTAATACCATCGACCTCAATCTGCTTGAGGTGCCGACCCTGTTTTTGATGATGTTTCTGATGTTTGTCGGCGCTTCGCCCGGTTCCTGCGGCGGCGGCATCAAGACCACCAGCCTGGCCCTGTTCGTCATTGTGCTGTACAGCCGGTTGAAGGGTAATCCTCATACCAATGTTAATCGCCGAACCCTGCCCGAGGCCGCGGCTTCTAAGGTCATGACTCTGGTGATGACCGCGCTGTTGTTTCTAGCCGTAGCGGTCTTTGCTCTTTTGGCGGTGCAACTGCACGGATTATCTGCCGATGCCAGCCGCGGGGTATTTCTCGAATATACCTTCGAAGCGGTATCGGCCTTCGCCACCGTCGGTCTGTCCCTGGGGGCTACCGCGAAGCTATTGCCCTTTGGTAAGGTGCTGATCATTTTTCTCATGTTTGTCGGCCGGGTAGGGCTGTTGACCGTGGCCTTCGCCATGCTTTACCGTTCCCGCGAGGATGCCGTACAGTATGCGGAAGAAAACATCATGATTGGCTGACGTTCCCTGTGAAAACGACCCTGTGTTTTTGAGAATTCATCACTAATTAGCGAGGGAGAAATCCTTATGAAACGATTTTGTGTTATCGGGCTGGGAAACTTCGGCTTTCATGTGGCTAAAACCCTGTATGAGGACGGCCATGAGGTCGTCGCAGTCGACCTGGATCGGGAGAAGGTCCAACGCATCAAGAATTACGCCTCCTACGCGGTGATTGGCGATGCCACCAGCAAGGAATTTCTCAAGAGCCAGGGCATCGGCGAGATGGACGGGGTGCTTATCTCCACCGGTGAACGGTCCCATCTGTCGACCCTGGTGGTACTGCATCTCAAGGAGATGAATGTGCGCCGCATTCTGGTCAAGGCGGTGAACGAGGATCATGGCCGGATTCTGGAGAAGGTCGGCGCCACGGATATCATTTTTCCCGAGAAGGATACGGCCATCAAGATTGCCCACGGCCTGTCGAGTTCCAATATTCTCGAATTTATTCCGATTGCCGAAGACTATTCCATTACCGAGGTAGCACCGCCGGCCCACTTTGTTGGCAAGAGTCTCATCGACCTCGATCTGCGTCGAAAGTTCGGTGTCACCATTATTGGGATCAAGGATGTATTGACCAGTGAGTTCAGTACCCTGCCGTCGCCAAGTCATGTGATCAAGGATAGCGACCTGCTGGTTTTGATCGGCAAGACCGACTGTGTTGAGAGGGCCTGTGATGCTCATTGATCGCTGTCAGCCTTTAATCCGGCGGTTGACATTGGGTGCATAATGGATAAAATGAAACTCGATGGTTTATCTAACTAGTCAAATTCATTGCGAAATAGGGAGGTTGCGATCATGTCCGATTTGACCAACAGCCAAACCGAAAAAGATCTGCAAGACGCTTTTGCCGGGGAATCCCAGGCCAATCGTAAATATCTGGCTTTTGCCGAGCAGGCGGACAAAGAGGGTTACCCGCAGGCCGCCAAGCTGTTTCGGGCGGCCGCTGAAGCGGAAACGGTCCATGCCCATGCCCATCTGCGGGCTCTTGGCGGTATTGGCAAGACCCTCGACAATCTCAAGGAGGCCGTTGGTGGCGAGACCCATGAGTTTAAGGAAATGTATCCGCCGATGATCGAAGCTGCTGCTGCCGCTGGTTTTGCCGCGGCTGAGCGCAGCTTTAGTTATGCCAATGAGGTCGAGGAAGTTCATGCTAATCTCTATCAGAAGATGCTGGATAACCTCGGCAGTCGTCAGACGGTCGATTACTACGTCTGCATGATCTGTGGCAACACCCTCGAAGCCGAGCCGCAGGTGCCTTGTGCGGTGTGCAAAGCCGGCCCAAAAATGTTCAAGAAGATCGTCTGATTGATTTTTCTGTTGGTCGGCTTCAACGCCACCAGGCTGGAATCGACCGGAGTCTTATTGTTAAATTCGAAAAGATAGAGTCGAATTATGGATAAATGTCCCGCCTGCAAAGAAGAAAAAAAGGGTAAATACTGGTGTAGTGCCTGTAAGACGGTCTTTGTCTGCCCGCAGCCCAATTGCGGGGCGGAAATTCGTCGGCGCGATGCCGAAGCTTGTCCGAGCTGCGGTCTGCTGTTCTCCGACTATATGGAAAACCGCAAGATGTATCGCAAGTGTCCCAAATGCAAGAAAAAGCAGGGTCTTTCCGAACAGCAGTGTAAATACTGCCGCTACTGGTTCAACTGTCCGACTTGCGGCCATAAGGTCCCTTCCACCAGCATGCTTACCTGTCCCCGTTGTGCCACCAACCTACGCCGCTGATCTTGCTGGCTCCCCCCCTTGTGAGGAGGTCCGTTGCTGGAAGCACTGCTCCTCGCCGCCTTGGCGGCACTTTCTTTAATCGCTGTTGGTCATGTGCTGCTGCACAAGCGGGATCCCCGTGCGGCCTTCGGCTGGGTGGTGGTTTGTTGTGTCCTTCCCGGATTAGGCCCTCTCGGTTATTGGCTGATTGGCATCAACCGTATTCGCACCCGGGCTCGTGACTGGCAGGTTAAGCTGCCCTGCAACGGCGCCGCTGAAGCCAGCTTCTGTTCCTGGTCTTTACGTCAGGGGCCGTCGATTGCCTTTAGCGCAGAAGGCTATGCTGCCCTGGTGTCACTGTCCGATGCGGTAACTCGCAGGCCTCTGCTGCCCGGAAACCGGGTGGTGGCTCTGCATAACGGTGAGCAGGCTTTTCCCGCCATGCTTAAAGCCATCGCCGAGGCTCGTGAATCGGTCTATCTGGCCAGCTACATCTTTGAGACCGACAGTACCGGACGGGCTTTTGTCGAAGCTCTAAAGCAAGCAGCGGATCGAGGCCTTGATGTGCGGGTTTTGCTGGACGGCCTTGGCGAGCGCTACTCCAGGCCGCGAGCTGGTCGGCTGTTCAAGGGCAGCAGCGTGGCTGTCGGCCGCTTTCTGCCTCCGGCCCTGTCTGGTCGCGGCTTGCATTTTAACCTGCGCAATCACCGCAAACTGCTGCTCATTGATAGTGGGCGGGGCTTTACTGGTGGCATGAATATCAGTGGTCGCCATTTGGCCGCCACTTCCATTCGTCGGCAGGCGATAGACGTGCACTTTGGTATCGAAGGCCCGGCGGTGGGGCAGATGCTGGAAGCCTTCATGGAAGACTGGAATTTTGCCACCGGCGATGTTCCACCACCTATCAGTTATCCACCTTCCCTGCCCGACGGGTCGGCCTTCTGTCGCGGGATCAGCGCCGGACCCAACGAAGATTTCGAAAAGCTGCGCTGGATCATTCTCGGTGCCATCGGTTGCGCTCGTCACCGGTTGCGCATCATGACCCCCTATTTTATCCCAGACCGTACCCTAGTGGCCGTCCTTAATGCTGCAGCCCTGCGTGGCGTCGAGGTGGATATCATTCTGCCTGCTAAAAATGACCTGCCTTTTGTAAATTGGGCCTCGCGGGCTTATTTCAGCGAATGCCTGGAGCACGGCTGTCGCATTTACTATCAGCGGCCTCCCTTTGTGCATAGCAAGTTGTTGCTGGTCGATGACCATTACGCCCTGGTCGGCTCGGCTAATCTTGACCCTCGCAGCTTGCGGCTCAATTTTGAGTTCAACCTGGAGGTTTTCGACACAGTGCTGGTCGCGGCTTTGACCGAGCATATTGATTCGGTGGTTGCGGTTGCCAGGGAGGTGACTCAGGAGGGACTGGACAGTCTGCCGGTTATTAGTCGTCTGCGGGATAATTTCGCTAAGCTTTTCTCGCCCTATCTGTAGGGTTGTACAAGAAAGGCCAGACCGGCGGGTCGCGTCCCGCCAGACGCCCCACTTTTTGTCCAAGCCAACAAAAAGTAGGCAAAAAATGGCTGCCACTGGGTGGAGCATACTGTCGCGCAGGTAAGGAGAAAGCTAAGAACCTTTGAGCTATCCCGCAACGGCTACAATTTCTATGTGCGACCACTCTGTCGAACGTGGGTTGCTAAAATGCTCGGTTCACTTCTCTTTTCAACAGTGATCGAAGGTGCTGTTGGTTTTAAAATCAACTCTTTGGAGTAGCACCTGAAAAAAATGGAGCGCCAATTGGCACCCCATTTTGCTAAACTGTATGTGCTTTCTGCCTATTCGTCATCGCCAAAGGGCCAGTACCAGCGTTTTTTCTTTTGGGTCTTTTTTCCCAGGTCCACGCCCTCTTGTTTCATTTCCTCGCCTTGTTTGTCCCTGCCCTTCATTTCCTGATCTTTGGCGGCTTTCTCGCCCTTTTGTTTGCTCTTGTCCTTCATCTTTGCCTTGCCATGATCATCGTCCATGCGTCCCTCATGGTCCTGGTTTCTCATGTGCGTGCGATCCCGATCCATGTCCCGGTCCATATCGCCTTGGGCATGTTCGGTTGCTTGTTCCGAGCGTCGTTCGGCGGCTCTTTCCATGCCGCGGGTGGCGTCATCGGCCGACTGACGGTTGTTGTTGGGGTTATTCCCGCCCTGCCCGTTACCGCCACGGGCCAGCACCGGACCGGCCAGCAGCAGAATCAGCAGGCCGCTCAATAGCAGAGCAATCGTAGAACGTTGCATGATGGTCTCCTTGTCTAATGGTGATGGGGTAAACGATTGTGCTACCGGTCAATTTTATCACAGGGGTGAGAATGTTAAAGGAGTTTTCATAGCAAAAGCACTGCTGTTGCAGTTGACTTCTGCTATAATCCCTTGCGTTTGATCGCAGGTCAGGGATTCCATCAGCAGGAGGTATGAAGAATGGCCAAAGACGACATCTACACCGGCCCACGGGGGCCGGCTCCATTTGAATTCAACGCGCGGGTGGCTGCGGTGTTTGACGATATGATTACCCGTTCGGTGCCCGGCTACCGGGAGCTGATCGACCGCTTGGCTCAATTGGCAGCCCACTTTTATCATCCGGGTAGCCGTATCTACGATCTCGGTTGTTCCAACGGCAACTTCGGTGTGCGCTTTGGCGCAGAGATGGGCGAAAAGGAGTTTCGCTTGCTGGCGGTAGACAGTTCCCAGCCGATGCTCGACCTCTACCGGCAGCGTCTGGCCGAAGGTCCCTGGGAAGAGGCCATTGAGCTGATCTGCGGGGACATCTGTGAGCAGGAAATAGCCGATGCCTCGGTGGTGGTCATTACTTTAACCCTGCAGTTTTTGCCGCTGGCCGCGCGGGATGCGCTGATCGACCGAATCTACCGGGCGTTGCGCCCCGGCGGCGTGCTGTTGCTGACGGAGAAGGTGGTACATCCTGACCCGGCGCTGGACGCCCTGCAGCAGGAATTTTACTATCGTTATAAGCGGGAACGGGGCTATTCCGAGCTGGAAATCAGCCAGAAGCGCGAGGCCCTAGAAGACGTTCTTATTCCGGAAACGATTGAAGCTCATCAGCGACGTTTGCAACAGGCCGGTTTTCATCAGCTCGATCTGTGGTTCAAGTGGTTCAATTTCGCCTCTTTTCTGGCTTGCAAGGAGCTTGTTTGATGGTTTTACTGAAAGAACTCGAGGCCCTAGGCTGGGGTGTCTGGCGACAGGAGCTGGAGGCGTTGCTCACAGAAAAGCAGCGACTTATTACTCAGGTCGATGGTAACGCTCGGCGCCTGCTGCCGCTTTTGGATCGGTTGCCGCAGCTGGACGAGGTCGAAATTGACTTAGACGCTGATATGATTCGTATCGGTACTAGAGAAGACCTCGATCCTCAACAAAGAGAAGAATTGCGCGAAATTCTCATGGAATTCCGCCACTGGCGCAAGGGTCCCTTCAATATCTTTGGCGTCGAGATCGACAGCGAATGGCGCTCGGATCTGAAGTGGAATCGGATCAAGGACCAGATCGCTCCCTTGGTCGGGCGGCGAATTCTCGATGTTGGCAGCAGCTGTGGCTATTACTTGTTGCGCATGGCTGCCAGCAAGCCGCGCCTGGCCCTCGGCCTGGAACCCTATGCGCCCTTTTACTGCCAGTATCTGCTGTTACAGCGCCTGATCGACGAACCCAGCGTGCATTGCTTGCCCGTCAAACTCGAAGAGTTACCGGCGATGAGCGGCTGTTTCGACAGCATCTTTCACATGGGAGTACTATCTCACCAGCGTGCTCCCATCGATGCCCTTAAACAACTCGCCGGGATGCTACGGAAGGGCGGTGAACTGGTGCTGGAAACCTTGATTGTCGAAGGCGAAGGGGAATGGGCTTTCTGTCCGCCCAAGCGCTATGCCAAGATGCACAACGTGTTTTTCCTGCCCACCGTCGACTGTCTGCAGGGCTGGCTGGAACGGGCCGGCTTCGAAAACGTCCGCTGTATCGACCAGACCTGGACCAGCTCGGAGGAGCAGCGTCAAACCGAGTGGATCAAAAGCGAATCCCTATCCGACTTTCTCGATCCGGACAATCCGCGCAAAACCGCCGAAGGTCATCCGGCACCGCTGCGGGCGGTATTGCTGGCTGAGCGCCGTTAATTCAAGTTTTTGCGAATGCATCAATATTCACCAGGCAAAATATTGCCAAGGAGGTTCTTCATGCCGGTCATCACCCTCGCCATATCCCCACAGTCCACCGAGGTCAAGGAACAGCTTATTTCTCGCCTCACTGCTGCTGCCGCCGAAGCCACCGGCATTGCGGCGGCTAAGTTCGTCGTCTTTATCGACGAAACTCCGCGAGAAAATATCGGCGTCGGCGGTGTGCCCCTCGATCAGCTCATGGCGCAGCAGGCCGCTAGCAATTAGCAATCCTATAAGTTTTTGTGAGTGCATCAATTTTAACAAGGAGCAAACCTATGAAAAAAGTATCCCTAGGTATCAAGACCCTTGCCCAGCCTTCGCCTGTGTGGCTGGTCGGTTCTTACGACCAAGCTGGCCAGCCGAACCTGGCCACTATTGCCTGGGGCGGCATCTGCTGTTCCAAACCGCCCTGCGTTGCCATCTCTCTGCGTTCGGCGACCTACAGTCACGCTAGTATTCTGCAGCGTGGCGCCTTTACCGTAAATGTTGCCACCGAGGCCTTTGCCCGCCAAGCCGATTACTGCGGCATGGTTTCCGGTCGGGATGGGGACAAGTTCGCCGCCGCTGGCCTGACTGCGGTCAAAAGCGAGGTTGTTGACGCCCCCTATGTGGAGGAATTTCCGCTGATCATCGAATGCCGCCTGCAGCAGACGGTGGAGGTCGGCGGCCACACCCAGTTCATTGGCGAGATTGTCGATGTTAAAGCCGATCCGGCTGTGTTGTCAGAAAGCGGAGTGCCCGATATTCAAAAGGTGCGGCCTATGATCTTTACCCCGGTGATGCGTACCTATCATGGAGTGGGTGAGTATCTGGGGCAGGCGTTTTCTATTGGTAAGGAAATTGGCTAGAAGCTGTTCTTTTTGAATTGTCATAAGGGGCTAAGGTCGCGGGGTTGCGCCCCCGCCCGACGCCCGACTCTTTTTACGCGCCAAAAAAGAGTAGGCAGAAAAAGGCGCCCCAACTCCTTGCCCTTCGGGTTCCCTACGCTACGCAGACATTTTGCGGGCGGGAAAAAACTCGCTGCGCTCAAACATTTCCCCGCCTGATCGCAAAACGTCCACTCCGCTCCGGCTGCGTCACAGGGGTTGGAAGGGCGAAAGGCTTGAAGCTTGAAGATTCTCGTTTATCGAATTTCCCCCTGTGAGTGCCGCCGATCGCAGGGATTTTAATCCGGATCAGAAGGACGGATGTCTGAGCGCAGCGAGTTTTCGTCCTGCCCGGATTATAATCCCGCAGAGAGGGAATCCGCCGTAGGCGGACCAACGGGGGGCGACCTTCTTTTGGTTACTTTTCTAGGTCGTCAAGAAAAGTGACGCGCGTGGCCGGGCAAGACCGGCCGACCCTAAAGATTGATGTGGGTCATCTTTCCGGCATCACTGTATAAACAATCAAGACCGCGGGGTTGCGTCCCCGCCCGACGCCCTACTCTTTTTACGCGCCAAAAAAGAGTAGGCAGAAAAAGGCGCCCCAACTCCTTGCCCTGCGGGTACCCTGCGCTACGCAGACATTTTGCTGGCGGGGAAAAACTCGCTGCGCTCAGACATTCCCCCGCCTGATCGCAAAACGTCCACTTCGCTCCGGCTGCGTCACAGGGGTGGGTAAGTCCTTGATCCAACCCCCCTGTGAGTGCCGCCGAACGCAGGGGTTTTCATCCGGAACAGAAAGACGTTTGAGCGAAGCGAATCTCGTCTTTCCCGGATTATAATCCCGGAGAGAGGGTACCCGCCGCAGGCGGGCCAACGGGGGGCGACCTTCTTTTGGTTACTTTTCTAGGTCGTCAAGAAAAGTGACGCGCCTGGCCGGGCAAGACCGGCCGATTGATAGATTTGCTTGTTGCAGTATTTTCAGTTCCGCTGCACCATCTACAAGACCGCGGGGTTGCGCCCCCGCCCGACGCCCTACTCTTTTTACGCGCCAAAAAAGAGTAGGCAGAAAAAGGCGCCCCAACTCCTGGCCCTTCGGGTTCCCTGCGCTACGCAGACGTTTTACGGGCGGGCAAAAACTCGCTGCGCTCAAACATTTCCCCGCCTGATCGTAAAACGTCCACTCCGCTCCGGCTGTGTCACAGGGGGGGGAAGACAAAAGACTTATGCTCGGCTATCCCCCCTCTCGCTCCAACCACCGTTTGAGCGCCTCGATCACAATCGCCCCCTGTTTCCCGGTCAGATGGCGCAGGTCGCCGATCCCGGTCATGCGTTTGGCAAAGCGGGCCAGGGCGGTCCATTGCGAGCTGTGCACCACCCCCCGCTCATAAAGCTGCAACCACAGTTGGCGAGCTTTCCACACCGTGGCCGGTAGCGGTCGCTCTGCGCTACGGGGCAGGCGGGGGCGCCATCCGAGGGCATGCAGGCGGTCGAGGAGCTGTTGCAGTTGCCTATCGTCAAGGTCGGCCGCCGATCCTTTGCCGGGCACCGTGTCAGCGATCAGGTCGCGGTATTCCCCGTCGCTGAGGCCCAATTCCTTTTTGGCAATATGTATTTTCGCTAGGCATTTGCGGCGATACTCAGTGGCCATTCTTTTCCCTCCGATTTACCTCTTTATTAAACCAGATAACAGACGGCTGTTTTTTAGCAAGGGAAGATCGCAACGCAAGATCGCTTGAGAATTCTTCGGCTTTCGTTAAACTCATTTTGGGGAGGTCATTATGTGGCAATTCAACGTGCTGGTCACCATGGCAAACGATGGGAGTTATGGACTCTTGCTGGGGGAGCTTGCCCCTTACGGAGAGTTTCACGAAACCGGTTTTCATGGTGTGTCTTTGGGGCGGGTAGACGATGTGGCACATTTCTGCGAGGCTATTAGCCAAAAGCGCGGCCAGCAGTGCATCGCCTTTCGTGACGTGTCTCGAGTGGTGCCGCTGGAGCGGGTCTTTACCTTTGAGGTGGACGATTTTCTAGCCAAGCTCTGCATGGCTTTGCGACCTTGGATCGCTCGGTTGGCAGAGAGTCGCTTTCATGTCCGCCTAGAGCGGCGTGGTCTTAAAGGTCAGATTATTTCCCCGGATATTGAGCAGGCACTGGATGCCTATATTCTTGATGAACTGATCGATCTTGGCCATTCGGCCACTATCGACTTTGATGATCCCGACGCGGTGGTCGCCATCGAAACCATCGGCGATCGTTGCGGCGTTGGCCTCATCACTCGCACCTTGAACGATCGTTATGATTTTGTCCGTGTCGATTGAGCGAGACTTTCACTCCCCATGTCTATCTGCCCCTGGTCGCCGGCTGCGCTTCGTTCCGCCTGAAACATTTCAATAAGGGCGCTGAGGGCCGGGGAAGCGGCCATGTCCTTGCGCCGAACAAACAGAGTCGGTACGTGAGCGAAGGATTCCGCCACGGAATGGGTGCGCACCAGCGAGGCAAAGGAGCCGCGTTCGACAAAAGATCGCGGTAGCATGGTGATACCCATCCCGGCGCCGACACAGCCTAGAATGGCGTCTAGGGTGCCGAATTCCATGAGTTTGATCGGGGTCAGGCCCTGTTCCCGTAGCCACTGTTCCAGCCGGTTACGGCAGGAGCAGCCGGGACGAAACACCAGGATGGTATCGAAGTTTCCCGTGTCCGGAGCCGGTTGGTCCGGGGCCGTCACCAGCACCATCTCTTCGACGCAGACCTCTTGCTGGACGATTTCACTGTTGGTCACCGGACCGCCGACAAAGGCGCCCTCGATATCGTAGTTGAGCACCTGACGCACCAGCTCTTGACTGGCACCGGTTTGCAGGCCGATAGCGACTTTGGGGTATTGCTGGTGATAGCGGGCCAACACTGTTGGCAGGTGCACGGCGGCCACCGTGTCAATGGCGCCAAGGGTCAGCGGCCCCTGGGGGCTGGCGGTGCCGGTCACCGCCAGGCGTGCTTGCTCAACGGTGCGCAGAATCTGTCGGGCATAGCTCAGCAAGTTTTGGCCGGCGCTGGTTAGTACCATGCCCCGCCCGGTGCGGATAAACAGGCTGGTGCCGAGATTCTCTTCCAACCGACGAATGCGGGTGGTGACATTGGATTGCACATAGTGCAGGCGTTCAGCTGCGCGCGAGATGCTGCCCTCTTCGGCGACAGCGAGAAATATGCGCAGGGCTCCGAGATCCATGGTCTCTCCTGATCAACATGTATCGTTAATAGTGATAGCTGGGATCATTTTAAATCATTTGACATGAACCAACCATCTTTTTATTGTAGTGGAACGCACGTTTTTTTGTATCAGGCCAATGGTTTTGAGACTGGCCGCAATTGTAAGGGAGAATACAGCCCATGAGTAAGGCACCCAATACCCATGTTCGCATGTTTGGTTCGCTACATACCATTCGCCGCAATCGAGGGCTGCCCTCCTATGAAGACATGTACATTCCCCCCGAGGGTCTCTCCGGATTCGATCTTGCCGATAAGCTGGATTTACCTTTAGAAAAGATCGAGGGGGTGTTCATCAATCACAAAGCCACGTCTCTGGATGCCATCATTCGGCCGGGGGACACGACCGCCATTATCTCCTCCGGCGTGCCGGGTCCCCACCGCTATTCCCTCGGTATCCATTCCGCCGGAAAGCATTTGCGTAAGTAGCAGCGTGATTGGATAACTTAGTCGCGAAAAAAGTAACGGGCCTGCAGTAATGCAGACCCGTTTTTTTATTGGCTATTGATAATCGGGAAGTGCCATCCGACTCAACGGATGCTCCCGGGCTAGGGTTCCTTACTCAAGGCCCTTTGCAGGGGACAGCTTTCGGCAATATCCCGACCCTGGCGATAGGCTTGTAATAGTTCCACGGATTTGGCGGCGAGTTGCCTGCGGACCTCTCTTCTTTGGCCCTTGATCCGTGCGATGCTCATGGAATCGTAGGCCGTGGTCTGGTGGCGCATCCAGGCGATCACCGCGGCCTCGGCCCGTTTGGCCAAGGGGATGCGTTCGGTCCGTGCCACCGTGCCGCTACCGACCGGGGTTGCGTGAGCGGTAATTTTTTCACTCAACCGCTGCGCTTCGGCCTCATATCTTGAATGAAAATCGAGAAACCAGACAACTTCCGTAAAAAAATCCCCCACATAGGCCTGTTGTTTAGCCTCCCGTCGGGCCAGGTCCCGTTGCCGAGTTCTGGCGTATTCGGGAGTGGATCGCTTGGCCTCAACCTCCAACCGTGAAGCCAGGATATGAGTCGCTTCGGCCCAGATCCCCAGGGAGATATCCCGTTTGCCTTTGCGTACCTTCACCACCCAAGTCGTTCCCTTGGCCTTTACACTGCGGGTGATTGCTGCATCGCCGGCTGGAAGAAAAACCCAATCGGCAGGAACTGTGAGCTGTTCGCCCGATTCGCCTAGAACTGTTCCCTTGGTTCGGCCGGGCTGAACCAGTCGATGTAGATGTGCCATGATGGTGTTAAAAAAGGGGCGGGGCCCCTGATCCCTTCGTTGGAGTTATCTGGAGTTGTGTTTTGCCTAAACCGATCAGCCGCCGGCTTGTTTAACCTTGTAGCCAAGCCCGGCTAATTCCTTTTCCAGCAGATCCCGATGGTCCCCCTGAATTTCAATGAGGCCATTCTTTACGCTGCCGCCGCTGCCACATTTTTGTTTCAGGGTCTTGGCCATCTTTTTCAATCCCTCTTCCGTCAGCGGTAGGCCGCCGATTAAGGTGACGCCTTTTCCCTTACGGCCCTTGGTTTCCCGCATCAGCCGGACGATGCCATCGCTTTTAGGCAGCGATGATTTTTGCTGGCAGATGCATTTTCCGACAGGGTGGTTACATCCAGGACACATTTGGCCAAACTCGGACGAGTAAACCAGGCCTGTACCTTTATGCTTAGACTTTTTTGCCATAGTATTTACCAGCTCCTTCGCTTAACTCGTTTCTGAATAAAGTGGATTATCATAACCTGCAGAGAGGGAGCTCTACAAATTCAAAGGGAAAGATTTATGCTTCTTCCCTTTGCCCAATTTTGCGCAGTCGAATGCCGAGCAGTACCGCAGCAATGCTGAGGCCGACGGTCAGACTGAGCCAGAAACCTTTAGCCCCCATTGGGGGGCCCCAAAGATCGGTAAGGGCCAGACTGTAGCCCAGGGGCAGACTGATCACCCAGTAGGCGACGATGATCAGTAGCAACGGCACACGGGTGTCTTTGTAACCGCGCAGCGCCCCGCTGACACCCACCTGAAAGGCGTCGGAAACTTGGTAGAGAGCGTTGAGGTAAAGGAGGCCGACAGCAATGGCTATAACCTGAGGATCGCGGGTGTAGATCGCGGCAATATTTTCAGCAAAGATCAGGGTTAGCGTTGCCGTCACAAGGGCCAGGGATGAATTAAGCATCAGCCCGGTCTTGCTGACCAGGCGAGCCCGGTCAAAGCGCTGTTGACCGATGGCGTGACCCACCCGGATCGTAATGGCACTGGAGATACTTAGAGGGATCATGAAAATCATAGCGGAATAGTTCAGGGTGATCTGGTGCGAGGCCACGGTTAACGCCCCCAGGGGCGACAGAAACAGGGCAATCAGGGCAAAAATACTCGCTTCAATCAATAGTGAAAGACCAATCGGCAGCCCCAGGCGAAGAAGCTGTGTGGCCCCTTCGGTTCCTTGCCCTTTGGCAAGATCGAAGAAGTGGGTAGTTTTGTACGACCTAATGCGCCAGATGGTCAGCAGCATGCATCCGCACATGAACCAGAGGCTCAGTGCCGAAGCCCAACCACAGCCGACCCCACCCATGGCCGGAAAGCCCAGTTTGCCATAAATAAAAACATAGTTGGCGGCCACATTTACCGGAATACTGGCCAGGCCGATGAGCATGCTCGGTCGGACCAGGCCGAGCCCTTCGCTCAAATTGCGCAACACAAAGAACACGGCCACCGCCGGCAGTCCCCAGGAAATGGCTTTAAGGTAGTCAATGGAGATGGCAGCCACCTGAGGGTCGACCGCCATCCGAGTAAAGACGAAACCGGCGTTACGTAGTAGCAGGATGGCAATCAACATGAGAGGCAAGGCCACAACCATCCCTCGGCGGGCCAGTGGGCCGGCCTCCGCGGTCTTGCCCGCCCCATGCAGTTGCGCGACCAGCGGCGTGATGGCCAGCAGCACTCCGTAAAGAAACAGGAAGATCGGCCACCAGAGGCTGCCACCGACCGCTACCCCGGCTAAATCGGTTGCGCTGACCCGGCCGGCCATGACGGTATCGGCAAAGGCGAGGGCTTGTTGCGACAGATGTGCCGTCAGAATCGGCGCAGCCAGGGTGATCAGGTGGCGCGCTTCGGTTGACAGTAACTTAAAGTGCATGTGTTTGGGGTGGAGCATGGGACCTCAATAAAAAACAGCCCCGAAGAGCTGCTTGGTTGCCAAAATATTTCCTTTCCTCTGGATTTCAGCCCCGACCCCACTTGCCGAATGCCTTTGGGGCTGGGTCAGTCGTCCGCAGTTGTTTTATCGGATGAGGTCTCGAGTAGCGGCTTGAGAAATTTCTCAAAGGTGACCTGCTGTTTGGCGGTGAGCAAGTCCAGGTTGCCATCCTGATCGAGTAAAAAGGTGCCGAGGCCGAGCACTGTTCTGGGCAGGTACCCGGTTCCGTCCACGATCTGTTCAATGTCCTCGATGCGGTTGTTTATCAGGTCTTTCAGCAAGTCCAAGTCAATTTCCATCTTCTGCTCTCCCGTAGCGCTAATCGCTACTTTCTAGGGGTCTGTCGGCCTATATGGGCCAAACAGTCGAATATGCAGCCGGCTCATGGATAGTCCGACAGTCTCCTGGTGTGTTTTCAACGATAATATATTTTTTTGTGTCGTTTAGCGTGGTTTACGCGGACTATTTTTCGGCGGAGCGCCCCTCTTTGGTTTGGAGGACAATCGTTTTTTCGCAGCTCCCGCGCCGGCTTCCGGTCGTGGCTTGCTCCTGCTTACGGTCGCTCTTTTTCGTCCGTCATGGTCTCGCGGTTTATTGCCTCGGCGCGGTTTGGGATTGTCGCTCAGTTCTTTTCGCTCCGTTTTGTGATCGGCCCCCTGCTCCTGCTTTTGTTTCTGCTTGGGTTTTTTCGGTTTCTTCGGCCGTACCCGCACATCGCGGCTCAACGGCACCTTATGGGTTGGAATAAAGCCGTTCACCACTTCTCGCACCAGGGTCTGACGGATCAGAGTCTCTACGGCAGCCAGCATCTCGACCTCAGCGGCACAGACCAGCGAGATGCCCTCCCCAGCAGATCCGGCTCGACCGGTACGGCCGATGCGGTGGATGTAATCTTCAGGGACTTTGGGCAGCTCATAGTTGATCACCTGCGGCAGTTCGCTGATGTCTATACCCCGCGCGGCGATATCGGTGGCCACCAGCACCCGGATCTGATTCCCTTTGAATTCGGCCAGGACCCGGCTGCGTACCCCCTGACTCTTGCTGCCGTGGATCGCCGCTGCGGCAATGCCGTCGCGAATCAGGTTCGCCACCAGACTGTCGGCGCCATGCTTGGTGCGGATGAAGACCAGCACCTGCGTCCAGCCCTGATTGCGCAGCAGATGACTGAGCAGGGCCGCTTTTTTGCTCTTGTCGACCTCATAAACCCATTGTTTGACGCTTTGGGCGGTGGAGTTTCGCGGGCTAACCTCGATCTGCAACGGTTGGTTAAGCAGACCGTCGCTGAGTTTGCGGATTTCCTCGCCAAAGGTGGCCGAAAAGAGCAGGTTCTGACGCCTTTTCGGCAGCAGGGCCAGGATCTTGCCAATCTCGTCGCTGAAACCTAGGTCGAGCATCCGGTCGGCTTCGTCGAGCACCAGGGTTTCCAGCTGGGAAAATTTCACCGCGTTCTGGCTGAACAGATCAAGTAAGCGGCCCGGTGTCGCCACCAGCACATCGACTCCGCTGCGCAGTTTCATCATCTGCGGATTGATCTTTACCCCACCGTAGACCACGCCCGATTTAAGGGAAAGGTGTTTGCCATAGTTGGCCACGTTCTGGCCAACCTGCACCGCCAGCTCGCGAGTCGGCGTCAGAACCAAGGCGCGAATGTGGTTCGATTTGACTCGGGGGCCGCTGGCAAGCCGCTGCAGCAAGGGCAGGGCGAAACTGGCGGTTTTTCCGGTACCGGTTTGCGCTGCGGCTATGATATCCCGGCCGGCGAGTATCGCAGGAATCGCCTTGATCTGAATCGGCGTAGGCGCGGAATAGCCGCTTTCGTCGATAGCCCGCAGCAGGGGAGTGGAGAGTCCAAGGGAGGCAAATGACATAAGGTGGTTTCTCGAAAAACAGTTGATGATCGGGGCGCGGTGAATTACAAGGCTGATCGGCGAGCATCTTCTCTTAGGGCATTTCTCGAGGCTCTATCCACCAGAGTAAACAGTCGATCGATATTATTTTTGTGCTTTGATGCCTGATGACCTTGCACCTTGACCAGTTCACAATTCAGCTGATCCATCTGTCGATAAAAGTCCTGATATAGCTCGTAATTGTTGAGGCGTGTTTTCTTCTTAGAGCAATAATCGTTTCGCTCCAGTCGATCCCTTCTTGCCGGTAAGCCGATGATGTTTTGCGAATCGGTAACCACGATCAAGGGACGGCCTAACACCTGAAGATCGTCAAGCGCCCATAATAAGGTCTGCAGCTCCAGTTTCGTCGAAGAGGTGGGCGCAAAGCGCTTCACTTTCACTTGCTTGCTCAACTCATCCAATGAAAGTCCAGGGTCAGATACCGCCAGGTAGGCGCCATAGCCAATCTTCGTCTGAGTATTTACGCTGCCATCGGTCAAGAGCGTCACTGCATCACTCAAAGTTGCGAATTATCCTCTGTGCCCTCATCCCGTGCAATGATAATGGTCGATAGATATAGATTCTCGACCTTCTTCCTAGCCCAAGGCGTCCTGCGCAGGAATTTGAGACTGGAACTGACCGAGGGGTCTTTTTTAAAGCATCGAATATCGATGCAGTTCCCCAATTCATCCCAGCCGTAATATTCTACCAGGCTGATGACGATCTGTTCCAGGGTTACGCCGTGCAGTGGGTCATTCACTCGTTGGTCACTCATGGGTTGGACCTTTTTTGTAGCAGCAGGTAGCGGATAGCGAACCAGAGGAACAGGACCAGGGCCATTAGCGGCAAAACCGGGATAAACAGACCGGTGGCGTGGGCCAGCAGGACGGCGATGAACAGCGCGGCCACAGAGACCGGTAGGTAGCGACCGATCCGTCCCTGCCGCGCTAGGGTCTCACCGGGCGTCCCCAGCAGGTTATCGTTGATGGCGTAGCGCCGGGCGACGATAGCAAAGAAGACCACCATAATCCAGTCCGAGATGCCGAAAACCGGCGCCAATACGGCAGATCCAGGAAAAGCCAGCTTAATCAGAAACATGTCGATAAGGGGTGGCGGGCCTTCGGGGGCCAGATAATATTGTTGAATATCCCGACTGAAGCTGGCAGTCGGGCCTGCGAGCCAGCTGGCCACATCGGCCAGGGTCATCACGATGCAGATCGGGACAATCTCCCACAGTCGCTGAACATAACGGGCCAGTGCAGCCCCGGTGAGCGTTGCCACCAACAGCAGCAGGCTCGATCTAATTACAGTCAGCAGCGGCAGCCAACTAGTGGCCAACGTTAGTTGATTGATCAGCCAGATGCTCAGCAGCAGGGTGACGCCCCAGAATAGATAAAAGAAGCGATTGCGCGCTTCTGGTTGTAGTAGCAGGGCAGGCAAAAGCAGTTGAGCAGCGGCAAAAAGTTGCAGGGCGATAAATCCCCCGGACCACCAGGGATCAGACGCATCGATCAGCTGTCCGCCCCACCAAAGCCCAAAGGTCGCGCAGCTCCACAGCAGGTGGCTGGCACCCAGCCACAGGATCAGACGGCGATTCGATGTGCTGAAGGTGGTGAAGGATTGGTGCGACATGGTCCTGTTATGCCTTGCTTTATGGGGGCGGGTACCTCTGCCGATGCTATTTTAGGAGGCTGTCGGGTTTACCATGAGCCGCCTGCAAAATCGCCTGATCGGCCCATATTCTCGACAATTTTCGCAAAATAGCCCTGCTATTCGCTCTCAAATTCTCGAAAATCTGGACTCTAATAACCGATTTTTCGTTTCGGCCCGTCAAGCCCGATAGACTCCTCGTTATTTGAATTTATCTGCCAGTGCCGCAAAGGGAGAGTGTCCCAGAGAGGGGCGCTCAACTTTAGCCGTTGGACCATCCGTGCCGCGATCCTCTTGCACCCCACGGGTATGCTCGTGATCGTGGCAGTAGATGCAGAGTAGCTCCCAGTTGCTGCCGTCGGGGGGATTGTTATCATGGTTGTGGTCGATATGGTGCACGGTGAGTTCACGGAGTTTTTTCCCCTCGAACTCACGGGTGCAGCGACCGCACACTAACGGAAACAGCTTCAGCGCTTGTTCCCGATATCCCGCCTGACGCGTCTGCTGTTCCTTGCGCATTTCGGCGACCAGGCGGTCTCGATTTTTGGCATCCTGATTGTTCTTTGAATCAGTCATGGGGTCCTCTTGAAACGGGTGCTTATCTTGTGATGGTCGAAAAATAGCCTGCATTGTTGTGGGGGGCTAAGATAAACAGTCTTTGGGCCATCAACAACTAATCTTCTTTGGGCTCGGCTTTCACTTCGGGGGTATCGCGGTATTTAAGCTGCATGCCTTTAAGGAAATTACGTAAGACCTGATCCTGACACTCACGATATTGTTTATGCCCTGCTTTACGAAAAAAGGCGCTCAATTCGTGTTTGCTCAAACAGAACTCAGCCAGTCCGAGAATTGCCAACACATCTTCAGCTTTTAAGTTTAATGCAATTTTTAACTTCATGAAGATAATGTTGTTGTTTAAACGGCTCTCTGGTTTGGGTTGTGGGCCATCTCTTTTGCCTCGCTTGTCGATAATCAAACCGTTGAGAAAAATTGCCAGCAACCGATCGCCACACTTTTCATACCCAGGATCGTCCTCTTTCTTTAACCAGGCGCTGACCTGCTCCCGGGTTACCTGTTGGTCTGCCAGGCCAAATAGAGTGATCATTGTCGAATCGTTAAAGTCGAAGATATAGCGAACGCGGCGCATGATATCGTTATTTGTCATAGGTAGTTCCTGTGGTAATTAGATCGTTAAGTGCACAGTCTGAAAGTGAGCTCAGAAAGTCCGTCCGCCAGGGTACACATCTCAGCGGGGAGGCTTCCTAAAGCTGATAGTGCCTCAATTTCGCCTTTGGAGCAATGGCAGACTGCATCAAGTATACGCCTTTCACAAGCGTCGCTCCAGTTTCTCTCACGATGGCGGGGAAAAAGATTTTGCGCAACGTGCAGGATGTGCGATGCTAGCCCTGATCTGCAAACCGTACAATGCCCAGAAAAAGGGCCACCTCGGGAGAGAACGTGAACGAATCGCCACAACTTTATTTGCTGGACGGCTCCAGTTATATTTACCGCGCCTACTATGGCATTCGCGATGTTGCCACCGCCGATGGTATGCCGACTAATGCCGTTTACGGTTTTACGCGCATGCTGCTGGGGCTTTTGCAGGAACACCAACCTGATTATCTGGCAGTGGTATTCGACCGTCCCCGGGAAGAGACCTTCCGCCGGGAACTCTATCCTGAATACAAGGCTCACCGAGACGCTATGCCCGAAGATCTGCCGCCGCAGATTGGATACATCCGGCAGGTCTTGCAGGCCTTGCAGATTCCAGCCTTGGAAGCACCCAGGTTTGAGGCCGATGATGTCATTGCCACTCTGGCCCGCCGCTATGCCGCCGAAGGTATCGAGGTCACGGTGGTCACCGGCGATAAGGATTTGATGCAGATTGTCGACGAGCGAATCTCTCTGCTCGATACCATGAAGGATACGCGCTCGGGGCCGCAAGAGGTTCTGAAGCGTTTCGGGGTTCCGCCCGAATTGGTCGCTGATGTTCTGGGGCTTGCTGGCGACACCTCGGACAATATCCCCGGCGTTCCCGGCATCGGCGAGAAAACCGCTTCTGAGCTGGTGCAACGCTTCGGCAGCCTGGAAGATGTCCTTAAGTGGTCCAGTCTGGTGAATGGCAAGAAACGTCGGGAGAATTTACAGGCCCATGCCGATCAGGCTCGGCTGTCGAAAACCCTGGCAACACTCCGAGAGGATGTGACTCTGGAGGTTGCCTTGGCCGACCTGCAGATGCAGCAGCCGAACCTGGCAGCGTTGATTCCTCTGTTGCAGGAGCTGGAATTCGAGACTCTGGAGATCGCTTTTACCCCGCCGCCGGCGGGAGTGGTGGAGATTTACAGCGACGGCTCGGGCCGGGATTCGGGACCGGGAGGCTACGGCGTGGTCTTGCGCTATGGCGAGCATGAAAAGGAACTCAGTGGATTCGAGCCTACGGCCACCTCGCAACGCATGGAGTTGATTGCGGCGATTCGAGGTCTGGAAGCTCTGAATAAACCACAGACGGTTCGTCTGTTCAGCGACTCCCAATATCTGGTGAGGGGCATGAGCAACTGGATTCACGGCTGGGTTCGCGACGGCCGCCTTGAGACGCCGGGCGCTTTGGCCAATCAAGACCTCTGGCTGCAGTTGCTGGCCCTCTCCCGCCAGCACGAGATTCAATGGGGATGGGTTAAGGGACATGCTGGACATCCCTTCAATGAGCGCTGCGATAAGTTGGCCAAGCGGGCCGCCGATGAGGGGATACAGGCCACCGTCCCAGAGCGCGATGAAGAAACGGCACCGACAGAGGATGTTGCGGAGCCGATCAGTCCAGTTTCGGTGGCCGCGCTCCGTTTGGAGCTGGGGCCAGTCGAGGAAGACATTGATTTTGAAGCTGAGGATGATGGTCAGCTGAAGTTGTGCTAGGGCTTTTTCTGAAACTTATAACTTCAACTTCGCCGGTCCCGGCCGGCAGCCGGGTTACTTTCTTTACTAGTCTAAAGAAAGTAACCAAAGAAAGGACAGATTGGCTGTCGCCGGACTTCTGTCG
>JABXKU010000114.1 GCA_013619105.1 Desulfuromonadales bacterium | reverse complement strand
ACTCGCTGCGCTCGGACAGTTTTCCGCCTGTTTCGCAAAACGTCCACTTCGCTCCGGCTGCGTCACAGGGGAGGGAAGGTCAAAAGTTTACGCCTCATGATTTACAGTTTCACCCCCTGTGAGTGCCGCCGAACGGAGGGATTCTAATCCGGAAAAGAAAGACGTCTGAGCGAAGCGAATCTCGTCTTTCCCGGATTATAATTCCGCAGAGAGGGACCCCGCCGCAGGCGGGCCAACGGGGGGCGACCTTCTTTTGGTTACTTATTCTTGGTCGTCAAGAAAAGTAAGGCGCCCGGGCGGGCAAGACCGGCCGACTCTAAGTTTTGAGAGGTTTAGTTTTATCGAGATTACTGCATAAACTACAAGGTCGCGGGGTTGCGCCCCCGCCCGACGCCCTGCGGGTATCCTTCGCTACGCAGACATTTTGCTCCGGCTGCGTCACAGGGGAGGGAGTGTCATAAGTCTTCAGCACCGCAAGTTTGCGCTCTTAACCGCGATTCCTACTTGCTCCCCGGCAGACAGGAGCGTATTCTAAGGCGGTAGTAATATTAAGGAGATTGCGATGCATCGGTGGATTTGGCGAGGTAGCAACCATTTGTTGTTCTGGTTGTTGTTAGACGCTTGTTATGTGGTGGCGTTATTTACGGTACCGGCTTTTCGACCGTTGCCCTTTACCACCTTTGCTTTGGCCCATCTGGCCGGTATCGCGGTCGGCACCCTGGTCATGTATACCGGAGTGGGTGCTGGGGTGGTCTGGTTCCCTTTTTTCACCCTGCTCGGTTTTCATCCGGCGGATGCCGCCTCTTTTTCCCTCTTCAATCAGTTTGCCGGCAAGGGTAGCGGTTCTTTTAAATATGTGCGCGACGGCATGATCGATTGGCCGGTGGTGCGCCGCTGTATGCCCATGGCCCTGCTCGGTGTCAGCGGCGGTTATCTGCTCGGCATGGTGCTGCCCCATCGTTACGACCCCTGGCTGTTGTTGATCTTTGCCGGGGTGGTGCTCTATCTGCTGCTCGCCCTGCTGTGGCGCAAGCTGCGCCCGTCTCAGGTTGACGATGGGTCGGTAGAAGTCCCTCCGGCAAGTCGTCTGCTGGTGATGGGGTCGTCGATTTTCACCGGCATGCTCAGCGTCGGCACCAGTGACTGGCTGATCCCCCATCTGATGCGGCGCCTGCGTATGCCGGCCAGTCGGGCGGTGGCCACTGGAATCTTTGTAATGTTTATCACCGCCCTGTTTTTTTGGGTGCTAATTAGTTTTGGTGTGTTGGTCGGTTGGCGCGCCTGGCCGGCTAATCCGCCGCTGCTGTTCGGCACCGTGCCGGGGGTGATGATCGGGGCTCAGTGTGGATCGCGGCTGGTGCGCTTTGCCGTCATGAAGCGGGCTCAACCGGCGGTGTTCATGGCGGTTCTGGCTCTGTCATGCGGCCATATGATCTATGAATTTTTGAGGCGGCTGTGAATTGAGAAAGGTGGTTTCGGTGGCTAACGACTGGGACAAGGTCTGGCAGGAGCGGGGAGAAAAACCCCTACTTTTCGACCCCTGGCTTAAGCGGGTTCTGCCCCTGCTGCCACTGGGTACGGTTCTCGATATCGCCTGTGGACGGGGGCGTAACGCGCTGCCGATGGCTGAGTTGGGGTATGCTGTCACCGCCCTCGATGCTTCGTCGCAGGGGTTGAAGCAGTTGAATGATGAGGCCCACCGTCGCGGTCTGGCCATCACTACAATGCCGCAGGACCTGGAACAGACCCCTCAGTTGCCGAGGGAGGCCTTCAATGTGGTGCTGCAATTCTTTTATTTGCAACGCTCTCTGTTTGACTCTGTGCGCAATGCGGTGCGGCCCGGTGGGGTGGTCGTGGCCCGTACCTTCAGTCGGGCCGGTAACTTTACCGGTGGGCCGGGTAATCCCGATTATGTTCTAGAAGTTGGGGAGTTACTGACGCTCTTTAAGGGGTGGGAGATTCTGCTTCATGAAGAGGGTCTCGATGAGGCCGAGCGTGGCGGTGGTCTGGCCGGAATCGTGGCTCGTAAGCCCCAGCTTAAGAACGAGAGGGATGTATTGTGTGCCTGATTCTGTTGGCTTGGGGCCAGCATCCGGACTATCCGCTGGTGCTGGCCGCCAATCGCGACGAATATTACCGGCGACCGACGGCCATCGCCGGACCTTGGCAAGAACATCCCGGCATTATTGGCGGCCGGGATTTGTTGCAGGGGGGTAGTTGGCTGGCTATGAGTCGCAATGGTCGATTTGCTACCGTGACCAACTTTCGTGAACCGCCATCAGCGGTCGAACCGCCTCGTTCGCGGGGTCAACTGGTCAGCGACTTTCTCCTCGATTCACGCAGCCCGGCTGCATACCTGGCCGGCGTGGAGCAGCAAGGCTCCCTCTATCGTGGTTTTAGTCTGTTGGTAGGTGATCGCGACTCCCTGGGTTATCTGTCCAATCGGGGGGCCGGGTATCGATTGCTGGAACCTGGTTTGTATGGTGTCAGTAATGCGTTGCTTGACACGCCCTGGCCCAAGGTGGTGGCTGGCAAGAAATGTTTGGCGAGCTTCATGGCGACGTCGCCCCTTGATAACGCCGGGCTCTTTAAGCTGCTGGCCGATGACACTCCGTCCAGCTTGCCAGCGGGAGCTCCCGCCAATGGTGATCTGATTGCTGGGTCCCATGCACCGATCTTTATCCGTACCGCCGAATACGGTACCCGCTGCTCCACCCTGTTGTGGACCGATCAGGCTGGCGGCATGACTATGCAGGAGCGCAGCTTCGTGCCTGATGGTCGTGACTGGAGCGAGGCTCGTTACCTGTCCGACGGTTCTTGACAGCTCAATAAATCTCACAGATGATGAACGATAATAAAGTTCAACGACTTTTCGGAGGATATCAGGGATATGCCATTGCAAGATTTTGAAATGCCCGAGCAATTGCCTCTGTTGGCGGTACGCGACAAGGTGATCTTTCCGCATATGGTTTTGCCTCTGTTTGTTGGTCGACCGGCTTCTCTAGCGGCGGTTAAGCAATCCATGGAAGAGAGTCGGCTAATCTTTTTGGCGGCGCAGAAAACTCTTAGCGAAGAAGAACCCAGTAAAGAGGATATCTATCGGACCGGCACCGTGGCGATGATCATG
The DNA here is from genome assembly GCA_013619105.1 of Desulfuromonadales bacterium. Taxonomy (GTDB): domain Bacteria; phylum Desulfobacterota; class Desulfuromonadia; order Desulfuromonadales; family Syntrophotaleaceae; genus Syntrophotalea_A. The sequence goes on along the minus strand of JABXKU010000114.1, from coordinate 3,192 downwards.
CGTAGCGTCAAGCTTAATGACGGTCGAGTCAAGATTCTGGTGCAGGGGTTGGCTAAGGCACGCATCGAAGAATATTTGCGCGAGGAGCCCTTTTTCGAAGTCAAGATTGAAGCCCTTGAGGAGTCGGAATTCACCGAGCTGCCACTGGAAGTCGAAGCTCTGATGCGTGCGGTACAGAATCAGTTAACCCAGTTGCAGGCCATCAGCAATACTCTGTCGGCCGAAGTCATGGTGGTAGTGGACAATATTGAAGATCCCGGTGGTTTGGCCGATTTAGTGGTGGGGCACCTGAATCTCAAGATCTCCCAGGCTCAGGAACTGCTCGAGGTGTCCGATCCCGTCGAGCGGCTGACGCAGATCAACGATCTGCTCAACAAGGAGCTGGAGCTGATCACAATGCAGAATCGCATTCAGCTACAGGCCAAGGAGGAGATGAGCAAGACCCAGCGCGAATACTTTTTGCGCGAGCAGCTGCGGGCCATTCAGGAAGAACTTGGCGGCACCGATGCGAAAACCACCGATTTGGCAGAACTGGAACAGAAGCTCAAAGATGGGAAGTTGCCCGATGAGGCCATGACCGAGGCGACCAAGCAGCTGCGGCGGCTGGAGGGCATGCAGGCCGAGGCGGCGGAATATTCTATGCTGCGTACCTATCTCGAATGGCTGGCCGACCTTCCCTGGCAGAAGACCACGCGCGACAATCTCGATCTGCACAAGGCCCGTCTGATTCTAGACGAGGACCACTACAGCCTCGACAAGGTCAAGGAGCGGATTCTAGAGTTTCTGGCCGTGCGCAAGCTGAAAAAGAAGCTCAAGGGGCCGGTACTCTGTTTTGTCGGTCCTCCGGGGGTCGGCAAGACCAGTCTCGGCAAGTCCATTGCTCGAGCTATGGGACGCAAGTTTGTGCGGGTTTCTTTGGGTGGTTTGCGGGATGAGGCGGAGCTTCGCGGTCATCGCCGAACTTATGTCGGCGCCCTGCCGGGGCGCATCATTCAGGGCATGAAGCAGGCGGGTACCAATAATCCAGTCTTCATGCTCGACGAACTGGACAAGGTCGGCGGCGCCGATTTTCGCGGCGACCCCTCTGCCGCCCTGCTGGAGCTCCTCGATCCGGAGCAGAACCATGCTTTTTCCGATCACTATATTAATTTGCCCTTTGATCTATCCAACGTGATGTTCATCGCTACCGCGAATATCATGGACTCCATCCCCTCGGCCCTCAAGGACCGTCTGGAAGTGTTGCGTTTGGCCGGTTACAGTGGCGAGGAGAAGCTGGCCATTGCCGAGCGTTTTCTGCTGCCCCGTCAGATCGACGATAACGGACTCAAGGGAAAGGATGTGCGCTTTTCCCGCTCGGCCCTGCAACGGATGATTCGCGAATATACGGCTGAAGCTGGGTTGCGCAATCTGGAGCGGGAGATCGGCAGCATCTGCCGTAAGGTCGCCCACCGGCAAGCTGAGGGCCGCAAAGGTCCGGTGTCCATTACCCGCACCAATCTCGAACGTTTTCTCGGGCCGGCTCGTTATCTGGCCGAAGATAAGCTGGCCGAAAATGAGGTTGGTGTCGCTACCGGCCTGGCCTGGACCGAGCGGGGAGGCGAAATTCTGCATGTGGAGGTCACCACCATGCAGGGGGCGGCTAAACTTATCCTGACAGGCCAGTTGGGGGATGTGATGAAGGAAAGCGCCCAGGCGGCCCTCTCCTATGCCCGCTCTCATGCCGAAGAGCTGGGAATCGAACCCGGTTTCGCCGAACATCTGGATATCCATGTTCACGTGCCGGCCGGTGCCATCCCCAAAGACGGACCGAGTGCCGGAGTGACCATGGCCACAGCACTGGTGTCGGCTTTGAGTGGCCGGAAGATCGACCGGGAGGTGGCCATGACTGGCGAAATCACCGTGCGGGGTAAGGTACTGCCGGTGGGTGGTTTAAAAGAAAAAGTGTTGGCTGCTGTTCGCGCGGGTATAACTATTTTGGTGATCCCCCGTCAGAATGAAAAGGACCTGGTGGAAATTCCCGCGGCCCTGCGCCGTAAGGTAACCTTCGTCCCGGTAGAAAACATGAGTCAGGTGCTAGAACGGGCCTTGGAGAGTGCACCATGAAGTTGGCCGACCTGGGGGAGTTCGGTTTTATCGAGCGTATTCAAAGGGCGGTGGCCAAGCTGGAAGGAAGCGGTGTCCGACTCGGTATCGGTGACGATTGCGCGGTGCTCGAACTGCCAGCAGGCCAAGTGCTGCTGACCAGTACCGATTTGCTCATTGAGGAAATTCATTTTCGTTCGGACTGGAGTGACTGGCGAGCCCTTGGCGGCAAGTGCGTGGCGGTCAACGTCAGCGACGTGGCCGCCATGGGCGGCAGTCCCCGGCACCTCTATCTTGGGCTGGCGATTCCGGCAACCATGGTGATGGACGACCTCGATGCCTTTTTAGCGGGATTTTTAGAGACCGCTGCCGACTATGGCGCGGTGTTGGTTGGCGGCGATACCTGCCGTTCACCGGGGCCGTTGATGATTTCGGTGACCGTCGAGGGGGCGGTGCCGGCTGATCAGGTTGTTACCCGCAGCGGCGCTCAACCCGGCGATGCTATCTATGTCTCGGGGACCCTGGGGGATAGCGCTCTGGCTCTGCAACGGTTGCAATCCAATCGGCCGATGGCAGAAGAACTGGCTGATCGCCATCATCGGCCAAAAGCCCGAGTCACTCTCGGTCGGGCTCTGGCCGAAGCGCAAATACCCAGTGCTATGATCGATGTTTCCGACGGGGTGCTGGCCGATCTGGGCCATATTCTCGATGCTTCAACTGTGGGGGCTCGCTTGGAACAGGCGTTGTTTCCGCTGTCGCCGGAATTCTCTCAGGCTTTGGCCGAAGAGTCGGCTATGTTTGAGCTGGCTTTGTCCGGGGGCGAGGATTATGAACTGTTGTTTACCGTGCCGTTGGACAAGGAACACTTGCTGGTTGCCCTGGGTGTCGATGTGCCGGTTACACGTATCGGTACCGTGACTGAAGCAGAGATGGGGTTGTTATTGGTTGATGAGGCTGGGGAGATGCGGTCGGCGAGTGCTAAAGGGTTTAATCATTTTCAAGGTTGAACTGCAAGACCGCGGGGTTGCGCCCCCGCCCGACGCCCGACTCTTTTTACGCGCCAAAAAAGAGTAGGCAGAAAAAGGCGCCCCAACTCCTGGCCCTGCGGGT
>JABXKU010000034.1 GCA_013619105.1 Desulfuromonadales bacterium | reverse complement strand
CGCCTATCGCACCGAACAGACTTATTGCGACTGGATTGTCCGTTATATTCGGTTCTTTGGCGCTAAACGTCACCCAAAGGAGATGGGCAAAAAGGAAATCGAGGCGTTCCTGAGCCATTTGGCTACCGAGGGTAAAGCCTCGGCGTCTACTCAACGTCAAGCCTTGAACGCGATTATTTTCCTATATAAGAGAGTTCTCGACCAACCGGTTGATGAGCTTATTGAGCACGTAAGGGCCAAAAATTACCGGCGACCGCCGGTTGTCATGAGTCAGGCCGAGGTCGAGGCTGTTATAGCGCAGATGGCCGGCACCCATCTGTTGATGGCTCAACTGCTGTATGGCGGTGGGTTGCGGTTGATGGAATGTGTTCGGTTGCGCGTACAGGCTCTGGATTTCGAAAGGGAGCTGATCTATTTGCGGGATGCCAAGGGCGGCAAGGATCGAATCACCCTCTTTCCCGCTTCGATCAAGGCAGTCTTACAGGGCCATGTCGCCAGGGTTAAGCGCCTCCATGATCAGGACTTGGTCGATGGCTACGGGGGCGTCTATCTTCCCAACGCTCTGGATAAGAAATACCCCCGTGCTGGGAAGGAGTTCGGCTGGCAGTATGTCTTTCCCAGTAAACAGCTGAGTACCGACCCGCGCTCAGGGGTCGTACGCCGCCACCATGTGCGAGCCCGGCTTATTCATGAAGGTTTCTGCTGCAACCGCCAATTGCACCCCATCTCAAGCCGTGCTCGCTCCTTGCGCTTCGACGTACTGCAAGTACGTTTGCAGGGCAACTCGCTGTGCTTGGCTTGATCTGACGTACACTTGTCGTTTTCGCGACGAACCCTCATGAATAAACCGGGCTTGGTTCCGGGTTACAAAAGGCGGTGAAGACTGCCGTGGCTCGTGCCGAGATCTACAAACGGGTCGGCTGTCACACTTTTCGCCATTCTTTTGCTACCCATCTTCTCGAAAACGGCGTTAATATCCGCGTGGTGCAGGATCTGTTGGGCCACGCCGACGTGAAAACTACCGAGATCTATACCCATGTTATGGCCAAGGATATCAATGCCGTAGCCAGTCCCCTGGATTGCCTCAAGCTTCACTGAAGTACCGATCCGGTTACCCTTCACCTTCTAAAACCACTCGGTGGTCTTTCGTCCCATGCTTTCCCGGTTCAGGGAGCGCTCAACGCCAACTGCACCTTGCCGTTCAATTCGGCCAAGGAAAAGGGTTTCTGGATAAACAGTACCTCTTCGTCCAATACTCCGTGCTGGGCGATAACGGTGGCGGTATAGCCAGACATGAACAGGCACTTGAGATTGGGGTAAAGGGGCTCTAGATGCATGGCCAGGTCCCGACCGTTCATCTCCGGCATGATCACGTCGGTAATTAGCAGGCGTATCTCCCCGGAGTGTTTTTCGGCTAGTTCAATGGCTTCTGCGGGGGAGGCGGCTTCAACGACCTGGTAGCCCGAGGTTTCTAGCATCATGTTGACGATGTCGCGGATCGAAGGGTCATCGTCGACGAGCAGGATGCTTTCGTTGCCCTTGGCGATTTCAATGGGGGGAGTGTCGGCTTGGGTTGGTTCGGGGTCCCCGGTATTGCGGGGCAGGTAGACCTTAAAGGTGGTCCCTTGCTCCAGTTGACTGTAGACGTTGATAAAGCCCTGGTTTTGCTTGATGATGCCGAACACGGTGGCCAGCCCCAGTCCGGTGCCTTTGCCCACTTCTTTGGTGGTGAAGAAGGGCTCGAAAATTTTGTTTCGAGTGGCTTCGTCCATGCCGCAGCCGTTGTCGGTTACTGCAAAGGATACGTAATCGCCGGGTTCGCAGTAGGGGTGGGCCGCACGATCGGTGGAACCGATAGTGATGTTGGTCGTTTTGATGGTCAGTTTGCCACTGCCACATATGGCGTCGCGGGCATTGACGCTTAGGTTGGCCAACAGTTGGTCGATTTGGGTGGGATCGACCTTGACCGGCCAGAGGTTGGTGCCCGGTTGCCAGACCAGCTCGATGTCCTCACCGATCAGGCGCCGCAACATAAGTAGCATGTCATCGATGTTCTGATTCAGGTCCAGCACCTTCGGCGTTGCCGGTTGTTGGCGGGCAAAGGCCAGCAGCTGCCGAGTGAGGCCGGCGGAGCTTTCCGCCGCTTTGTGGATTTCTTGTAGTTGCTGAAACGTTGGCTGGTCCGGTGTGGTATGCATAAGCGCTAGTTCAGCATAGCCCAGAATCACCCCCAGCTTGTTATTGAAGTCATGGGCGACCCCGCCAGCTAATTGGCCGATAGCTTCCATCTTTTGCGCTTGGATGAGCTGTGCCTTGAGCTGCTTGCGCTCGGTGATGTCTTCGTAGATGCCCAGCAGGCCGATGGTTTCCTGCTGCTCGTTGCAGAGGGGGACTTTGGAGGTGCGAATCCAAATTTCTTCACCACTGCAGATCGTAATTCGTTCTTCGTAGGCAAGTTTTGGAGTCCCGGAATCAAAAACGTGTCGGTCGCTGGCCCGATAACTGTCAGCATGTTCGTGCCAGCGGAACTGAAAATCGTCCTTGCCGATCAGATCCTCGGGGTGCTCCAAGCCCGCATCACGAGAAAAAGCGAGGTTGCAGCCCTGGTAACGCAGTTCCTTGTCCTTCCAGAACACCCGCATCGGCACGGTATTGACAATCGTCTGCAGTAGCTTGTTGGCATTGGCCAGTTCCATTTCCGCCCGTTTGCGCTGTTGTATCTCTTTGATGAGTTTGCGGATCCAGACAATCAATCCTGCCAGGGTTATCGCAAAGATGGCCAGTATCCGCCAGACCAGGCGGTAGTCGAAGCCAAAGTCATAACGGCTGGGTACCCATTTATGATAAATGGCAGAGCGTTCCTCCGGGGAGATAGAGTCGAGAGCTTTCTGCAAAATGCCGGCGAGGGTGGACCAGTCCTTTCGGACCGCCATGGATTGCGCGTATTCGTAGGGGGTTGTCCCGGCTATCTTGAGATCGGCCACCTCAAGCTTGGCCAGGTAATAGCTCATAATCAGCAGGCTGTCGACGAAACAGGAGACTTCCCCCTGTTGCAGCTGCCGCAGCCCTTCTTCCACGGTCGCTACCGTGACCAGATCGATTTCAGGAAAATCCCGGGACAACCACTCGACCAGGGCGTAACCCTCGACGACGGCCACCTTTTTTCCTGCAAGTTCCCGCAGGTCCCCGATATAGGTGACGGCTTCTCGGGCTAGGATAACGTTGGGGATGTTCAGGTAGGGCTTGGTGAAGGTGAGATATTTGTTGCGTTCGGCGGTTGCGGAAAGACAGATGGTCATGTCGAGGTCGCGGCGTTGCAAGCGGGCCATCGATTCCTGCCAGCTCAAACCGCGCACCCGCTCAAAGGTGATCCCTAGTCGCTGCTCGACCAGCTTCAGGTAGCTTTCAGAAATGCCGGAGGGATTTCCCTGGGCGTCGGCAAATTCGACGGGCGCCCAGGCGGGATCGTGCATCACTCGGACCACGGGATGGGTGCGCAGCCAGACCTGCTCTACTTCGGTCAACGATAGGTTGTTTGTGCCAGGAAGGAGGGCTTCCTTGTTCGACTTTTGCGCTGAGGAACTGTCCTGGCCAGATTCCATCGGGCTTGTCGGCTTTTGTGCGAATAATGGAACGTCACACAGCACGACAGTCGTCGCAGCTATGACGAGGGTTATAAGCAGGCTTATAAATTTTCGCAGATTATGAAGTTTATTCATTACTAACCTTGTCCCGTATACCATCAGCGTTGCCGGTGTATTTGGAGGCGTGGTGGCCTGTCGTCGAAATTGGTATTAGATCCTGATTGCTCTCTTTAACATTCTGATTAGCTCAAAGAAGATTTTAATGGATTAAAATAGGGCAATCATCACTCGAATGAATCTTCAAGTCAAAGAATTTCTTCACTTAAGCCCTGTTTTAGGCTCTTTTTTCAGTACCTGTTCGTAAACTACACCCTGTTTAATTTCCCCCGAAAACGACAAATGGCCCACCCGGTAATTGTGGGGTGGGCCATTTGAGTGTCTAAAACGTGTGCTGCTTCCCGACTCAGATCGCCTGCCCCGCTGTAATCAGGGTCTGGCAGCTACGATGAGCCATCAGATAACGGGCGTCCTCGCCGTAGTTGGTAGGGTAGGCCACCGGCACCGGCTGGCGGTTCAGCTTCGCATCGACGTTGACAAAGGTGCACAGGCAGGAGTTGGGCTTAAATTGGGTATAAATGACCATTGCCCGGGCCAGTATTCGTCTTGCGCTATACGACCATGAGTCCTTGGCGGAGATGGTGCGTCAAAACCGGGCAGGGGGATGTTTTTTGGGTGAAGTAATGCAGAAGGCGTTCGAGTTACTTGGCTTGCGTGTTGCCGATAAGGGACTGTGTCGGGTTTACGTGCGGTGTCCGATCAACCCTAAATTACGGCAGCTTCTCTAATAAGCGTGCGGTCAATGCGACACATCCTTTGCACGAAATGAGCTTAAGCCGTAAAATTTTCTTACATCGAGTTGAGCCGGCTTTGCTTTCAAAGTCGTGCGTTAACTGCTCTGACTTTATCTGGTCTTTAAGTAGGTGCTTCCCCGCGTATAAAGCCCCGCACAGGCCCCCCGACACTCTTCCATAGCCCATAGTTTTAGCCGATAGGATGTCCGCTGCTTGAACAGAAAAACGGCTTTGAAATGTAATCAGTATGGCTTGGGCGCAGTTATATCTCTCGGCGCCATCGAATAAGGACGCTGCGATTTTTTCTTTGGTAGTTTTTTCAGGGGGACCTTTGAGGAAGCTCCTAGGATGGGACTCTGCTCGTCTGTTATCGGCGATAGGGGCTGCCTTAAGGTGCCGTTTTTTTGATCTAAAAAAGAACATAAAATTCAATGTCCAATCAATGTATGCATCGTGCTTTCCGCTAAAATCCTGACGGAGGATTGAGCCAGAATTCTGGTCTTTTTCAAAAAAAAATTGCCCACCCGGTTCCTGGTGTGGGCAATTTCATGTCTATTAATCTAGGGCATGATGGCGCTATTTTTTTGTCAGAAGCTCATTATAGGGCCATTGCGCTTGCCCACCCTTAAGAATCATCAAGCGACCTTCGGATACGCCCTGCGCTTTGAGATAATCGTAGGCCCGTTTAGCACCACCAGCGCCTCGTGGACAAATGATGATAATCGGTTCTGTGCTTGTTTTGGCTTGGGCCAGAATTGTGGCGAGTTTTCCTCGGTCCGTCTCGGACTTTACAGGGTAAGCAGTGGTTTCTACGGCCCCGGTAATATGGTGCTGGTCAAATTCCTCTTTGACCTGAATGTCCAGCAGGAGAACGTTTTCTTGGGTTTCGACTTGGTGTTTAACGTCAGCGGCGCTGATGTAACGGTAGCTGTTTGCCCATGCCGAAACGGAAGTAAAGGCTACGGTCATTACCAGCAACATAAATATCTTTTTCATTTTTCTAGTCCTTTTCTGCGTGCAAGGCTGCCCCGGAAGCTCAGACTTTAATTGACTGGTCAGGTCAGAGGTGCTGGCCAACAATGAGCGCGGCACCCGTCGGCTTGTTTCTGACGGTGTATAGCGGGATTCTTGAAGTTTGCGAGGGACCGTTTATGGACCGTTCCTTATTCTGGAACCTGACAGCAAAAGCCCGGTCTAAGGACCGGGCTTTTGTTGATTCAGTAAAGGGGCGTCAATGTAGGCTGTGGTAAACAGGGGTCATTCCAGGCTGTTTATTCGGGCTGGCTGGTGGTCATACAATCCGCAGTTTTGGCTGGGGACCGGCCTGCGCTTGACCGATGATGGTCGAGGCTGCAATCCCAGCTCGGTGCAAATCACGCAGCAGCGCATCAGCCTGATCCTCGGCTACCGCCAGCAACAGACCGCCGGAGGTTTGGGGATCGAAAAGCAGTTCTCGCTGGGGAGCCGACAGGTGCCTTGGCAGGTCCAACTTCCCTTCCACTAGTTTGCGGTTGGCCTCGTTGCTACCAGTCGTCTCGCCCTTTTTATACATCTGTAAAACATTGGGGTGGATGGGCAGGGTGGCATAGTTGAGTTCGAACACCAGGCCGCTTCCCCTGGCCATCTCTAGGGTATGGCCGGCCAAGGCAAAGCCGGTGATGTCGGTGCAGGCATGTATATCGTATTTCAGAGCGACCTCTATGGCCGGTCCGTTAAGAAAGGCGATCTGCGGTAGCACCGAATCGAGTTCTGCCCGGGGCAGTCGGCCGGAACGGCAGGCGTTGAACAGGACCCCGGTTCCTAGAGGCTTGGTCAGAATCAGCACATCGCCCGCTTGGGCACCGCTGTTGGTGAGGATACGTTTGGGCGACACCACTCCGGTCACCGACAAGCCGTAGACCGGCTCTTCGCTGTCGGTGGAGTGGCCACCGGCCAGACTGGCTCCGGCCTCGACCACCTTTTCGTGGCCCCCCTTGAGAATTTCTCGCAGGATGTCCGAGCCGAGCTTTTTCTCTGGGTACATCACCAGGTTCAGGGCAGTAATAGGCCGCCCGCCCATGGCATAGATGTCGGACAGGGCATTGGCCGCAGCGATGCGACCGAACCAAATCGGGTCATCCACCGGCGGAGTGATGTAATCGACGGTGGAGACCACCGCCAGGTCATCGGTGAGCCGATAGACCGCAGCATCGTCACTGGATTCGAAGCCGACCAGCAAGTTGGGATCGGTAGGGGCTGGCAGCCCTTTTAGCGCGTCCGACAAGACCGTCGGACCAATTTTAGCCGCTCAACCGCAGGTGCGTGCCAGTCCGGTGAGGGTCTTTTTTCTGCCGAATAACTTCATTTGATCTCCTGAATTATATAAATATCGAGGCAAAGTAATTTAGCGTAGTGTTCATCCAGAAATTTTGGATGAAAACTAGCTTAACCTAATTTTGCAAGCTGTGGAAAATTAGTTGTGTGGTGCTTTACTGCAGGCACTGCAGCAGCCCCATGGCCCATTGACAGGAACCGCAGGGCTCGTCGCCGGCAAAGCAGTCGTGCAGAAAATCTTCCTCTTGGACCAGGTCGCAGGGGGCGACGCAACAATTGGTGCAGTATGGGTAGTCAAAGTCCACCACGTTGTGGCGAAAAGTCTTGAATTCATCGTCGTTCCAGATTTCCAATAGCGAACGTTCACCGAGACGGCCGAACTCCTTGACCTTGACCAGTCGGTCCCAATCGTTGATGTAGCAGCGATACTGATGCCACAGGTAATAGCAAGGATGCACGCCGCCGTACCAGGAGATGAAAGCCGAACCGCCGGTGACGAAATCGCACTTGCGTTCGGTCAGGGGGACGGTCACCGGCAGCTTGAGCTCGATGCCTATCTCATCGGCGATCCGTTGAGCTTCTTCATAAACATGCTCTACCGCGGTCTGCAGGGTCGTGTCCCGTTTTAGCAGCTGCATGACATCCATGAAGATGTCTAGCTTGCGGGCTTCGGCTCGCATTTCGGTCACCATGGCGTTGACCTCGCGAATGCGCGGATCGACTAGGTTCTTTAAAACTCGTTCCCGCTCCCAGGCCATATAGTCGTAGGCATAAATATCCAGTCCAACAGCCGCCATTTTTTGCTTCCACTTATCGAAGAGGGCGACGGCGGCTTCGTTGGCGTTATGGTAGGTGATTTGATTCACATCTGAAGGACCGTAGGGCAGGGCCTGGGAGACGATAAAAAAATCGGCTCCCCGTTCGGCCACCCAGCGTACTGTGTCAGGAAGTTGACTGAAGTTTTCGCGCATGGTGACAAATTCGGCACCGACCTTGAGACGACCATTCGGCCGGGCGCGGCGTGCATCGGCCAGTACCGCAAAGGCATTATCCATGTCGCTGAGGCTCTCGCCTTCGCGAACCTTGCTGAAAGTGTCGGGGCTGACTCCGTCTACCGACAAACAGATTCGGTCGAGGCCCGCATCGACCAGTTTCAAAGCCGTTTGCTTATCGAGAAGCAGGCCATTGGATTGAAAACCGATCCAGGCGCTGTCGGGCATTTTTGCCCTGGCTCTGGCGACCCATTCGAGCAGATGGGGGTGCATCAGCGGTTCGCCGATACCGTTGAGTACTAAGGATTCCAGATGGGGAAAAACCGGCTCTAGGGCGGCGAAGGTCTCTTGGCTGAGATCGCCGTCGATCACCTGGCTATCGTCTGCCTGTTTGACACACATGGGGCAGAGAAGGTTGCAATGAGTGGTGGTTTCCACAAACAGCTTGCTGGGATAGGGACGAAAGGCGGCTTCCTCGGCGGCAGCAGCAGCCAAAGTGTTGTTGAGGTTAGACACGGATACTTCTCCTTCTCGGCCAGCGGTTGTCGTTGGGCCTCAGAATAGCCCAGAACAGTAACCGAAGAAATTGATCCGAGGCAAGAAATATGAAGAACGCAGGTAATGATTTATGGTAGGCAGGGGAAAACCGAGTCACATCGTGGCAACGGGACGAGACGGTTCAGGATAGCGGGCCGAATCGGTCGGCACTAATTCAGGGCCCAAGTTGGGGGTCTTCGCAGTGTCGATGAATTTCCTGCCGTTGACTGGGTTGCAGGTCGATAAACTTGACGCCAATGCCGGGAATTCGAGCTTGTGCTCCCCAGGGCACATAGCCGCAGAGTTGTACTCGAATGGGGCTAGGGTCGCTAAGTTCGAGCAAGCGAATCCAGGCGTGATCGATGTGTTGCCAGTTTCGACTGGAAATAATGAAACAGCCACCTCGCGACAGGTCGAGAGTGACGGTCTTTTCGACTAGTTCTTTGGAGAGGCCCTTGTCTAAACTCAGCAAGGTATTGAAGTGGATGTTGTATCGTTTGTTCTCTCGATAGATCAAGGAGCGCTCGGGTCGACAGAACCGGGTAATGAAATCTCCCAGGGGATCTTCTTTGTCAAGAATCTCGCCGTAGACCAAGCCTCTGACCTTTTGAGTCGCCGTGTTCCAGCGCATCAGTAATGAAGGGTAGTGCTCCGAGATTTCCTGAATGAGAGTTTTTTCCTGCTGGGAGGTTTTTGCGGTGGTCAGTACGTCGAGGATCAGACCGTTAAAGGGGGTGCTCACGAGTTGCCGGTGCATGTCGGCAACGCTGCCGGCCCATGTACAGTCGACCCCCAGTGCTGTAAGGGCCTTTTGACAGGCCGACACCGCTTCAGTATTGCCGGAGAGAAGCAGTACTTTGATCATAAAAACATCCTTCTGCAGAAAAGAACTTTCCATAAGAGTGTGGTCAGGAATACAGCTACTGTTTATATTTTAACGCCAGGGGAACTTCAAGGGAAACCTTTGCCTAAAATTCTCAAACCATGATCAAGTTCTGTTGGAATTCTTGCCCCTGTCTCTGTGATGCCAAGGATTGAATAGGCAGAAAAGGATCCACTGAGAACTATGACCGGTCATTGCCCAGGTATTCGATACCGACCAGGGTTACGTCGTCCTTGAAGATGATATCCTGGCCGTGGCTTTTCAGTACCTCGATGAGATTGTCGCAGGCCGGTTCCAAAGTGCGCTTTCTATTGGTTGCAAGTTTGCGGAACAGGCGTTCCTGGCCAAATTGTTGGTCCTGATGGTTACAGTGCTCCGTGATGCCATCGGAATAGAGGAATAAACGGTCGCCTCGCTGCAGCAGGACTTCCTCCTCTTCAAAGGGGCCTGAACAGCCGGTGCCGATAATCGAGCCACCAGCCTTGAGCGCTTGAAAGGAGCCGTCGCTACGGGCTAGTAAGGGCGGTGGATGACCGGCATTGCTGTAACGCACTTGACCGGTGCGGGTGTTGATGAGCAGGTAGCTGATGGTAAAGAGCTTGCCGAAGCGCTCCAGGGGATATTCCTGCTCCAGTTGCTGTAACACTTCTCCGGGCGACAGCAGATGGAAGTAAGGCGGTTTGTTCAGTGGCCGGCGGACGATACGACCGGCATGGGGAGAAAGGCTCTGGTAGACCGAAACAGTGACCATGGCGGAGGAGATGCCGTGGCCGCTGACATCCAGAACATAGGCCAGTACCGTGTCTTCGGTAAGGCGCACTATGTTAAATAGGTCGCCTCCGACTTGCTCGCAGGGGACCAAGCGCCAGGCAATCTCTAGGTTGGTGATGTCTGGCAGGCGGTTGGGTAGCAGGGATTTTTGAATCTCTGCCGCCGAACGTTGATACTCTTCGAGCTGTTGTTGTTTTTTAAGCAACTGTCTGTTGGCCAGTTCGGCTTCGTAGGTTAGGCGTCGAATGGTCAGTTGGGCTGCCACCTTGAACAGCACCTCTTGTGGGTCATTGGGGCGGCTGATGGTGTCAGTGACCCAGGAGGGGGCGGTGTCACCGAGCCCATAATCCTCCTCGCGGGAAGAGTAGAGCAGGCAGGAAATGCTGTCCTGTTGACACTGGAAGGCCAAATCGGACCAACGGTTGGTCTGGCGCAGGTCGTCCAGGTCGGAATCGAGCAACAGTAGGTCGGGCAATTGCTCCAGCAGGCGCTCAGTTTCCGTCAGGTTGGCGGCGCGCATAATATGGTAACCTTCGTCGCGCAATAACTGATAGATCGCTTGCGCGGCGACGGTTTCTTGTTGGGCAAGGAGAATTTTCCCCGGCATGATAACCCTTTGAATAGCAATGAATCGATGGCTCGTTCGCCGATCCTTTGGCAATGGCGAAACGAGCAGTGCATAACTTTAACAAAGCTCAGCGATGTTGTCCCGTGTCTTTTTGTGTTTTATCGTCGGTACTAACCGGGGAGTAGAGCGGTAAAATTGTTGCCCGTCGTCAACCCCTATGATAGTGTTGTGACCCATGTTTTAGCGGTCTTTGGCCGTCCTTTTATACCCTTTTATTGAGCCGTTTTGAGCGGTTGCGAGTGCTAATGCCCCCAAAAGAACGTCTCGACAAATTGTTAGTTATGCGTGGTCTGGTGCTATCGCGGGAACGAGCCCGTAGCCTGATCCTGGCCGGCAAGGTACTGGTCAATGAAAACCTGGTCGACAAGGCTGGTACTCCTGTGGCCAGCGACGCGGAAATTCGCCTTAAGGGCCAGGATATTCCCTATGTGTCACGGGGTGGTCTGAAGCTGGCCAAAGCCCTGGAACATTTTGCCCTGGTGGTGACCGGTCGTGTGGCTATCGACGTCGGAGCCTCGACAGGTGGTTTTACAGATTGCCTGCTGCAACAGGGGGCCGCTAAGGTCTATGCCGTCGATGTCGGTTATGGCCAGCTGGCCTGGAGCCTGCGTCAGGACCCCCGGGTGATCAACCTGGAGCGAACCAATATCCGTCATTTGCAAAGCGATCAATTGGCCGAAGCGCCCTCGCTGGCGGTGATCGACGCGTCCTTTATCTCCCTTGACAAGGTGTTGCCGGTAACCCTGTCTCTGCTCGGCGACGAAGCCGAAGTGGTGGCCTTGATCAAACCCCAGTTCGAGGTCGGTCGCGGTCAGGTCGGCAAGGGTGGGGTGGTTCGCGACCCCAAACAGCACACCATGGTAGTGACGCGCATCGAACAGCTGGCGACCGAACTGGGTTGCCGGGTTCGGGGGGTGACCGAAAGCCCGGTTCTCGGTCCTAAAGGAAACCGCGAGTTTCTTATCTATTTGCAAAAGATACAGAAAGAAATACAGCAAGAAGAGTGCCAGTTGTGAGTTTCGTCTATTTTGTCGGCGCTGGGCCGGGTGATCCTGAATTGCTGACCCTTAAGGGGGCCCGGGTGCTGGCCGAAAGCCGGACCGTTTATGCCTTCAGCCCCTTTGAGCAGAGCTTTACCGAGTTGCTGGCCGGCAAGGAACTCTGCAATCCCTATGATTACTCTTTTGACAAATTGTTGACGCAGTTGCAACGACAGCTAAAAGATGGGTCGGTGGCTTTTCTGGTGCCGGGAGACCTGACCTTTTTCTCTCCCTTTCAGGCCTTGATAGAGCATCTGGGCGAGGCGGCCGAGGTGATTCCCGGAGTCAGCACGGTCAATGCCGCCTCGGCGCTGCTTAAGCGAACCCTCAATCTGTCGGGAACATGTAGTCGTACCCTGATCGTTTCCCCCCGGGTTCTCGAAGAACAGCCCGGAAGTCCCTCCCTAGAAGAACTGGCGGCCCCCGGGGTAACCCTGGTGATCTATATGAACCATCTGCCGCTGACGAAATTGGTCGACCGCCTGCGCCGGGGTTACGGTAACAATGTGGCCATCAGTCTGGTGCATCGGCTCGGTTTTTCCGGTCAGGAGGTTCTGAACGGCACCCTGGACGACATTGTTGCCCAATGTGGCGACCGGGATTTTTTTACCGGCAGCGGCGGCCGCCGTTCCGGCCTGACCTTGGTGCTGGTCGGCGACGCCTTGACCGCCGCGGTGGATCACTTGTGGTGGGATCGGCGTTATCATCGGCAACAGACCCAGCAAAAGCATTAATACTGAAGATTTTTTGGGTTCGATTCACTAATTTCGTGCCCGTCCGGTAATTCCCGTTGAACCCGGAACGGTTTTGGATTTAGCACTTATTCTGATCCCATGCGACAACACGTTGCTGAAAAAGTTCATTCTTGGGCTTTTCGGGTTGTTGAAACGCCCTGATAGAGAAAGACGTTTTGCCATGATTCGCATTCTGCATACCGCCGACCTGCATCTCGATAGTTCCTTTGCCGTTCTCGGCAATCGGGCGCAGCAGCGGCAGCTCGATTTTCTCGAAACCTTTGAGCGTATCGTTACTCTGGCGATCAAAAAAGAGGCCCAGTTGCTGCTTATCGCCGGCGATCTTTTCGATCATCCGTGCCCCGGGCATGTGGTCTTGGGAAAGGTGCAGGCCGGGCTGCAGCGCCTCGTGGAACGGGGTATCGTGCCGGTACTGTTGCCCGGGACCCACGATAGTCTGGTGACCGCCGACGCGGTCTATCGCCAGGCTGATTTCCCCGGCGTGATATTGCTCGATCAGCCTCAAGTAAAGGAACCGGTGGCTCTAACTGTTGATGGCCAGCAGGTTTTTTTGTACGGTTTTGCTTATCGCAGCTACGTATCGGATGGTGCCCTTGATGGCATGCAGCGCCGCAGCGCCGATGGGTTACACATCGGACTGTTACACGGTTCTCGGCAGGGCAGCCCGGAATGGAATTACCGTAAAAAAGATCTGCCCTTTTCTCTGGATGATCTCAAACGCTGGGACCTCGACTATGTGGCCCTCGGTCATTACCATAGCTACGAGGTGTTGTCCGAAAACGAAAGGATCTATGCCTGTTATCCTGGGGCTCCGGAAGGTAAACGTTTCGGCGAAAACGGACCCCGGTATTGCGCTTTAGTGACTGTGGACAATAATCAGGTAGTGGTAGAGCCCTTGTCGGTTAATGGCCGCGAACTGGCCGAGGAGACCCTCGATCTGTCCGGCTGTACCGAATTGGATGAGGCCGTGCGGCTTGTCGGTGCTCTAAGCAGTCCCCAGTTGTTGTTGCGCTTGACCCTGACCGGTATCCTTGAAGCTCCTGTGAATCTGTCTGCATTGCAGAGTCGCTGTGAAGATGGTTTCTTCTATCTTGAACTCCAGGATGAAACACGTCTTTTCGATAGCGACTACGCTCGCCGTATCGAACCGGAGCAGACGGTTCGTGGCATGTTTGTCCGTAGTGCTCGAAAATTGATGGCGGAAGTTCAGGATGAGGAGCGGCCGGTGATCGATAGAGCCTTTCGCGAGGTGTTGACTCGTTTTCGTGTTTTTAGCGGAGGTGAGCAATGATTCTGCGCAGTCTTGATCTGAAGCACTTCGGTAAGTTCGCTGAGCGGAGTTTTGATTTTCGGCGGGGTTTCAACCTGGTTGTCGGGGCGAACGAGTCCGGTAAGTCGACCATGATGGAGGCTATACCTGCGGCCCTCTTCGGCCTGCGGGATAAGGATCGCTACAAGCCCTGGGGAAGACAGGGCAGTTGCCAGGCAGCCCTTTCTCTTGAAAGTGGCGGTTGCACGGTGCGCA
The DNA here is from genome assembly GCA_013619105.1 of Desulfuromonadales bacterium. Taxonomy (GTDB): domain Bacteria; phylum Desulfobacterota; class Desulfuromonadia; order Desulfuromonadales; family Syntrophotaleaceae; genus Syntrophotalea_A. Next base: position 12,945 of record JABXKU010000034.1, on the reverse strand, counting down.
TCGAGCGGGAGTTGCTCAGCGACCGGGTGCAATTGATTGAGCGCGACGATCTTTATCAGGTGCTTTATCAGTTCGACGGCAAGGCAGCCCCCCAGGGACGTTCTTCGGAGCGAGCCGAATACCTTGATCAGCTTAACCGGCTACTGGCTGTGGCCGATGAAGATGTCTTTCGCTCCAGCCTCTTTTTCGGCCAAGGAGATCTGGAACTGGCCGACCGCAACGGACTCACCACTCGGCTCAAGGCTTTGTTGTCTGGGTTTGTCGAAGTCGATTATGACCGGGTTCTGGCGTCTTTAAGTGAAGATTACTTCAATATTACCCGCAAGAATCCCTGGGGTAAGGATAAGACCCGGCCCCGTCAGCTTGATGAGCTGAGCGAACGGATCGAAGTGCTGGAGCAGCGCTGGTTTGCTGCCGAGCAGGGTCTTAAAGAGCTTTCCTCTCTGCGGGAACAGATTGCTGAATTAAACGAAACAATGGAAAAGAACCGGGCCGATCAGGTTTCTGGTGAACGCTATCTGGGTTGGGTGCGTAAGCAGTGGCAGCTGGAAGAAAAGGAAGGGTGCCTGCGCAAGGATTACGGTCGGATTCATAAGGAGTCTGGCAAGGTTGACGAGCTGGAAAAGCGCCGCGCTGATCTGGAAAATGACCTGGCCAAAACTGGATTGCCGCGGGAAATGCCGGAAGAACTACCTCCCTTGCTTAGCGAAGGGGAAAGTATTCGTAAAGAGATGGTAGCTCTGCAGGCCGAGGCCAGTGCTTTGCAGCAGGAGTTGGCACAACAAGCTAATCCTGCAAAGAAAAGACCGGCCCTGATCACCGTGGCAGCCGTATTGTTTTCTATATTGGCGGGCTTGTTCGGCGGAGCTTTTAAGCTCCCCCTCTGGGTCTTGGCAGGGCTATTGACTGCAACCTTTTGGGGCTTGCATCTGTGGCGTTGCTTTCATTTGGAAGGGCAACGTAAGGATTTGCAGGATCAGCTAAAGATTGTCGAACAGCGTCGGGATGAGGTAAGGGACCGGCGCATTGATCTTAGTAATCGTTTAGAGGTTCGTGGTCTGTCCTCTTCGCCGATTGAATTGGTGCGCATGCAAAAAAACCTGGAGAGCCATCAGCAGTTGCTGGGCCAGATCAGGGAGGTTGAGAGCGCTCTGCACGTGTTGGATAATTCGGAGAACCTAAGCGAAGAAAAAGACCATTTGACTCGGGAATTGGCTGTCCTTGGCGAGCGAATGGAGCAGGACAAGCCCTTGCGCCAAAAGGAGTTGTTGAGTGTCGAGGAGCTACCACAGGCCGAGGAACAGTTGCAGCAGCTGCGCGAGACAATCCGCCAGAACGAGCAGCAATTACTCGATTTGACCCGTCGCGAGGCGGCACTGCAGGGTGACCTGAGCAATCTACAGCAGATTGAAGAGGAAGGCGAACAGCTCAAGGAACGGGAGGTGGCGCTGTTGCAACAACGGGATGCGCTGGCCGTGGGCTATCAACTCCTGTCCGAGGCCGTCGATGAGTTCCGCCGCACCTATCTCGAACGCTTTGCTGCCGAGATCGGCCGTTATCTCGGCCTGCTGACCGCAGGGCGCTACCAGAAGGTCCGCCTGGCTGATGATTTTTCCCTTTCTTTACCGGGGCGGGGCAAGGACTGGCGGCCCGTAGAGTCTTACAGCCGTGGCACCAACGATGTGGTTTATTTCGCCGTGCGTTTGGCCCTGACCCGGCAACTGGCTAACGGCATGCCGCTGCCGCTGTTGCTCGATGATCCCTTGGTCAATCTCGATCAGCATCGCCTGGCAGAGGCCCTCAATGTTCTCGAACGGCTCAGCAGCGAGCATCAGATCATACTGTTCAGTCACGACGAGCGTCTGCTAAAGCGGGCGACCCGCGACCGCTGGAACGTTGTGACCCTTGACGATCACGGTGGGAGCACGGCAACCGTTGCTCAGGAAGGGAAGGATGATGGAAAACAACTGTCTTTTTTGTAGCATCATCAACGGCAAGATACCGGCTAAGATTATCTACGAGGATGAATTGCTGGTGGCTATTGAGGATATTGCTCCCCAGGCCCCTCATCACTATCTACTGATTCCGCGGCAACATATTGCGACCACTAACGATTTAACCGAGGCTCATCAACGGCTGGTTGGACACGTGTTTGTGGTGGCAGCGAAGCTGGCTAAGCAGTTCGGCATTGCTGAACAGGGCTTCCGAGTGGTGAACAATTGTATGGAAGGAGCCGGCCAAACCGTCTGGCACCTGCATTTTCACTTGCTAGGAGGCCGTGTCTTTCACTGGCCGCCGGGTTAAGGCTTTTTGCAAAGGGTGAGCGTCAGGATATGCTGATCAATCAGTTTCCTGTCACAATAGTCGTATGTTCAGGGTAGACTGAAAATTGATGGCGTCGCAAAAAGTCCCCCCTACGGCGTTACGGCCTTTTTTCAGGACCTCGACATGCTTGATGTATGCCTTCGCCTCTGAAAAAAACACCAGGCCTTGTAGGACGAAATTTTTGCTTAGCCATCCTATGAGTTTTTGCGAATGCATCAAAATTGAGGAGTTACCAAGTGGTAAAGGCCGAACGCCGAACTGAGCAGCGCATGGTCAATGAGATAATGGAGCTGCTGGTCACCCATTACGGCGGCGGGTTGACTGAAGAGGACCTGGATCAGGGTATTGAAGCTCTACAGAGGGCTATCGAGGTAGCTCGCAAATCCCATGAGGGACAACTGCGTAAATCGGGCGAACCCTATTTTTTTCATCCCCTGCGGGTTGCCCATCGGGCGGCCCGTCATTGGATGGACTTTGCCTCAATCATCTCTTGCCTGTTACACGACGTGGTCGAAGACACCCCTGTCACTCTCGGCGAAATCGAGGAGCAGTTCGGCGAAGAGGTGGCGCTGTTGGTCAATGGTCTGACCAAGGTGGCTACCGCTGAACTTAGCCGCGAGGCTCTCAAGGCTGAAACCTACCGCAAAACGTTGTTGTTGGCCATTGAGGATGTGCGGGTGCTGTGTCTCAAATTTTGGGATCGCATGGACAACCTCGAAACGATCAGTGCCCTTAACCCCACCAAGCAGGCGCTGATCGCCACCGAATCCCGTAAGATTTATGTTCCTCTGGCCCGCCACCTCGGCATGGGATCGGTCGCCACCAAGATGGAAGCGCTTTCCCTGCGTATTCTCTATCCCAGTCGTGCAGAGCGCTATCAGCGGGTTGTGCGGGCGTTGCAGATGCAGTCCGGGACCGGTTTGCGCAAGATCCGCTCCAATGTCTCGCAGGCCTTTGATCATCAGAAACTGAGTTTTGCTCTGCGGGATCGCTGGCGGCGGTTTTCTATCGCTGCGGTACGGGGAGTCGGTCGCGGTCTGGCTACCCTCTATACGTTGGAGATTCAGGTCGACACGACCATGGATGCCTATCTGGCTCTGGGCGTGCTACACCGCCTGTATAATCCCATCCCCGGCAAGCTGCGGGATCATCTGACGGTGCCGTCCCAGTTCGGCTATCAGTCCTTGAAAACTTCAGTGCAGGCCGGTGAATATCGCCTGCGAGTCGAGATTACCACCCGCAAACTGGCCCGTTTCAACGAGTCGGGAGTGTTGACCCCCGGCTTTGAGTTTCGCCTGGATAATTTTCAGGACTTGATGCGTTCCCTGTTGGAGGGGGAATCGGCAATCGATACGGCCAGCCTGCGGCTGGCATCAGCAAGTATTCAGGTCTATACGCCGCACGGTAAAATCTGCACCTTGCCCGAAGGGAGCAGCGCCCTGGATTTTGCTTTTGTTATCCATGAGAAGCTGGGTCTTTATGCCTGGCGTGCGCGTATTAATGGCCAGACTCGGCAGCTGAAAACTCGTCTACTCGATGGTGATCAGGTGCAGATAGAACGCAGAGAGGCACCGGGAGTGCTACCTAAATGGCTCGATTGGGCGGTTACTCCACGAGCCCGCAATCAGATTCGGCGTTATTTACGTAGTCGGGTCCAGGACGGCAAAGAGTCGCTAGATTAGTTTTCATCCGGAAACGGCTCTTCTCCCCAATCTCGGCGTCAATCCGCGCCCTTGCGTGTGCGGCGTAAACAGCTACGCCTCCGTGCAAGCGCTTGATTTTCTTGACCTTGGGAAAAATTGCTCGTTTCCAATATGAAAACTGCGCTGTGTCCATCCAAAGTTTCCGGATGGACACTAGATTAAAGTCTGGCGGGTTACAAAGAATTACTGCGGAGGGCACCGTTTCCGGCGGCGATCGGACGCAGGCTAACGGTTGTCAGGCGGGAAAGACGGTTGCTGCGAATGATGGCGCGGATTTCAGCGACATAGGCATCCCGGCGACTGGAGTAAAGACGCAGTCCGGCGGCCAGGTCGATTCCCCGCAAGGCTTGTTTTTGGGAACGCTTTTGCGCGCGAATAGTGCGTAGTGAGCCATAGGCACGGTGGGTATTGATATTATTCATGTAGGAACGCACCGAATCATACAGATTGGCGAAGCGTTGTACTTCATGACGCTGTTTGGCAGAGCGTTCTTTGGGTACCAGGCCGGTACCGGTGGCATAGGTCCACTGGCCGAACAGGTTGTTTCCCTGTCGCGAGAAACGGGATGTGCCGTAGCCTGATTCGGTAGCCGCCTGGGCCAATACCAGATCTGCTGGCAGGGTGTCGAGACGCTCCAAAAGCTGTTTGCGGGTGTGTTGGTGGGTTAGCGGATTGTGGCGCAGACGGTAAGTTTTGATCAGGCGGTTAAGCAGCAGTTGCTGGGGAGCGGAAAGCGGCAAACCGGCCTCATTGTGACGCAGGGCGATGAGCAGTTGCTGGCGTTGCAAGGTGATTTCCCGGTTGGCCAGCAATACCGAGGGCAACAGGGACAGGAAAAACAGCCGTTTACGCTCGGTGATATTCTGGATGCGATGGATGTCCTTCGGTAGAGCGGTGAGCAGGAAGGGCGGCACTCCTTGGTCGAGGTTGTCCCAGTTGTAGTTGTTCACGGTCAGGTAGTTGCTCAATCCCTGGTGGCTGGCCGGGCTAATCGTCTCAATAATACCGGTTTCAGGTGTCGGCCAGGAGAACGCAGACCGTTTGCAAGCGCTGATAAGGAAGGTGCTGCTCAATAACAGGATCAGCAACAGTATTTTTTGATATTGGGTCATGAATTGTTTCGTGCAGGCTTAATGGTGAATCGATCACCTGCATATCACAGTGAGGCTGTTAGCCTACTGGAGGAACGGTGAAAAGTTTTCGCCAAGAGTTGTGGTTTCAAGTGCCCCAAAGACAGGGGTATGTCAATATCACCCCGCAGGTTGAAGACTGCCTTCGTCAGAGTGGTATTCGAGAAGGCATGGCGCTGGTCAATGCCATGCATATTACCGCCTCGGTGTTCATTAACGATGACGAGTCGGGCCTGCATCACGATTTTGATCACTGGTTAGAAAAATTAGCTCCCCACGAACCGGTTGCCGGCTATCGGCACAATGTCGGTGAAGACAATGCCGCCGGCCACCTAAAGCGGCAGGTCATGGGCCGCGAGGTGGTGGTTGCCGTGACAGAGGGCCAACTCGATTTTGGTCCCTGGGAACAGATCTTTTACGGCGAATTCGACGGTCTCCGACGCAAACGTGTGTTGGTCAAGATCATCGGCGAATAAAGTTGATGGCGTCCCAAAAAGTCCGCCCTACGGCGTTAGGTTGTTTTTTCAGGACCTTGACATGCTCGAGTATGCCTTCACCCTTGAAAAATCACAAAGCCTTGTAGGGCGCAATTTTTGCTTAGCCATCCTATAAGTATTTGCGAATGCATCAAAGTCAGTCCTGTTATCTGTTGTCTTGGTCTTTTATTGTGCCGGTGGCTGCTTGTTGCCGGCTTGCGGAGACTTCTTTGGTGGCCGACTGGCGCTGATTAGCAGCTTGTTGTCGGTAAAGCTTTCCACCTCGCCGGCAAAGGTTTCGACCTGAAAATAGTCTTGAATCTCATCGCTGGCTTCAATGAACAGCTTGTTTAGCTGCTGTACCTCGTCTCGAGTCAAGCCCGACCGTTTAGCCCATTCCTGAAAATCATGGGTTTTTTTCTGCACTGTGGTTCCGTGAAGAATAAAACCGGCATCGATGATCATCTGTTCCCAGTCTGCTTTGGTGAAGGCCCGGATGTGAGTCTGGTCGCGCAATCGTTCGTAACCGTGCTGGAACTCGGCAATGTGCGGCTCGTCAGCGAGCAAGGTGTCGATGATCACCATGCGGCCACCACGGCGCAGCACCCGGTGAAATTCTTCCAGAGCTCGCGGTACATCGGGAAAGTGGTGCGGGGCAATGCGGCAGACCAGCAGGGTAAAGGCCCCGGCAGGAAAGGGCAGGTCCTCGGCGTCAGCTTCGCGGAAGGTGACGTTTTCTACGCCACCCTCTTCGCTGATAAATTCCTGTGCCTTTTTAAGCATCTGCATCGCCAGGTCGGAGGCGACTACGCTTCTGACCAATGGTGCGAAATAGAGGGCGCTATGCCCGCCACCGCAGGCAACATCCAACAAAATATCGTCGCTGGTCGGTTGCAGCATACGTGCTGCTTCGGCCAGATCATTAGACTGGGAAAAACTGGGACTGCGAACATAGCCCTCGGCGGTGCGGCTGAACTGTTCCCTGACCTTATCTTTAAAATTTTTGGCCATGAAAAACTCCTGGATTGTTACGATTATACCACCCCGGTTAAATCTTTGGGGGCTGCAGCCATTTTCTCAGACCGCTCGGTAGATCGGGCAATATAGCACGAAAAAACCTCATTGGGAAGCATTGTCATCTTCGGTCGAGTTGCTCTCTTGAGGATCCTGCTCAGCAGTTTCCCGTTCGAGAAGCTCAAGCAGTTCCATCAGTGGTATCTGATAGGCGTCGCCTAGGTGGCTAAGATTTTCCAAGCTGCTTAGCAATCGCCGAGTTGCACTCAGGGCTGACTTGCAGTGGCGCATTCGATCCGCTTGCGGATCGATGTTGCTGGCCGCGGTCATTTCTTTGAACTGTTTCAGCACGGTAGGGTGGCTGCGGGCTTGCTCCAGGGCCGTTTTGCGCAAAGCATCATACTGTTCACCCGATAGTTGCTCTTCTTGACGTGCCTGTCGTAGCAGATCGACGGTACGATAGTCAGGCAAGGGGTTCAGTTCGGCCTGGCGGCTTAGCAGTTCAGGTTCTTCTTTGGCCAGATAATTGTAGGCCCGGGTCAGCTTCAAAGCGGTCGGTTTCTTAATGCGTACCTCTTGGGTACAATAGTCCTCAAAAGACTCATAACCCCAGTTGCGATAGAGATGCTCCTGGTTGACCTTGAGCAGTTCTTCTCCCAACTCCACCCAGGAAGATTTGAACCGGCGGGCGCTGTTGAGAACGCGATACCGCTCCGATGCAGGGTCGAGTTGCTGCATGATCTCTTCTAGATGCTGTTCAGATTTTGTTTTAATTGATTCTTCCGGCACGGCAAAGCTCCGTTGGTTAGGGGCGACTGGTCTATGGGGGTGACAGAGTCCAGGGAGGTCATAATATCTATAAATATACCAGATTACCCATTATTGGTCTTGGTGCGGCGTCCCCTTATCGGTACAATGGCGCCGCTGAGATTTCTGTGAACCGCTAGAAAAAGGTTAGTCGATGACTTTAAAAAAATGCCAGGTTGGTCCTCAAACTGTGACCATGCTCGAATTGGGTCATCCTTGGGTGTTGGCCGATCGTTATACCAAGAGCTGGCCCGTCGGGCAGGCCGGTGAGCTTGTGCAACTGTGTGATCCGCAGGGCCGGTTGCTGGGTACCGCACTGCTTGATCCCAAAGAACGTATCGTCGCGCGAATGCTGGAACAGGGTCCGATGCGCCTTGACCGGGCCTGGTTGCAGGGTCGGATTGAGCAGGCCGTGGCGTTACGCAATCATCATGGTCGGCTGGTCGATACCAACGCTTACCGGCTGGTCAACAGCGAGGGCGATGGTCTATCGGGGTTAACCGTCGATCGTTATGACGACTTTCTGATGGTTCAGTATTTTACCCGGGCCTGGAAACCTCATCTGCCCCTGGTGGTTGAGGTGCTGCAAAAGTTGCTACAGCCCAAAGGGATTTACGCCAAGTTTCGTCCGCAGCAGACCCGTCAGTTAGCGAGCGGAGAATCGAAGCGCTACAGCAAGCTGATGGCCGGAGAGGCCGCTCCAAAACGATTGACGGTCATGGAAAACGGTCTCAATTTTCTCGTCGAACTGGAAGAAGGTCTCAATACCGGCCTGTTTTGCGACCAGCGTGATAACCGCGCCGATCTGATGGAACGGGTGGCGGGCCAAGAAGTTCTCAATCTGTTTGCCTATACCGGGGCCTTTTCTGTGGCCGCCGCTGCCTCTGGAGCCAAGCGCGTGACCAGTGTTGATGCTTCATCTGCTTATCTTGACTGGGCACGGGACAACTTTTCCGCCAATCGCCTCAATCCAAAGCGCCACGATTTTCTGCTGGGCGACTGTTTTGAAGTGCTGGCTGACCTGGGCCGGAGCGGTCGGCGCTTCGATACCGTGATTATGGATCCGCCTTCCTTCTCAACTGTGGGCAAGAGCCGCTTCACCACCAGCGGCGGCACCGCTGATTTGGTAGCAGCCGCTTTGGATTTGCTGCCCCGTGGCGGTCTGCTGATCACCTCTTCCAATCATCAGAAGGTCGATTTGGCCGATTATCTCAAAGAACTGCGGCGCGGCGCAGTGCGTGGCGGTTGCCAGCTGCGGGTGATTCAAGTTGTCGGTCAGGGCGCGGACTTTCCTTATCCCGTTACCTTCCCCGAAGGACGCTACCTGAAGTACGTCATCTCTGTCAAAGACTGATGATGGCGTCGCAAAAATTCCGCCCTGCTGCGTTGCAGTGTTTTTTCAGGACTTTGACATACTCGTGTATGCCTTCACCCCTGAAAAACCAGCAGGCCTTGTAGGACGGAATTTTTGCTAAGCTATTTCATGCCTGCATCCGAAGGTGAAAAAAATGGCCGGAGTCGTTGGACTCCGGCCATTTATTTATCAATGGCTGTACACCCCTTTAAGGGAGCACCGTCGCCTGCTCAATAAGTACCGGTTCAACCGGTACGTTCTGGTGCATGCCGGTGTTGCCGGTGGCTACCGCCGCGATGGCATCGACTATTTCCATGCCCTCGACTACTTTGCCGAAAACGGCATAGCCGTATCCTTGGGGCGAAGGGTCTTGATGGTCGAGGAAGGCATTATCGCTGAGGTTGATGAAAAACTGGCTGGTGGCACTATCCACTACCGAGGTGCGGGCCATGGCCAGCGTGCCGCGGAGGTTTTTCAAACCGTTATCCGCTTCATTTTTAATCGACGGACGATTGTCTTTCTCGCCCATGTCGGCGGTCATACCGCCGCCCTGGATCATGAAGTTGGGAATGACCCGATGAAAGATGGTGGCGTCGTAAAAGCCGTCGTTGACGTAAGCGAGGAAGTTCGCGGCCGAGATCGGAGCTTTTTCTTCATCAAGGGCAATAATGATATCGCCCTGAGTGGTTTTCAGCAGAACCTGAGTCATGGTGTGTCCTTTTAAAGTTGAAGGTTCGGAGGATGCTCCCCATACCGTCGGGGCGGCAGCGCAGATTAACAACACAGAAAGTAGTCCTGTGCATAGCAGTCTGCAACCTCTCTTCTGAATGAATCTAGTAATATCCATAAGCTAACCTCTTAAGTTTTTACTGCCGAATGGTTCTTCGGTAAGGGTGGTCGTTTCGCCGCTGTATAGCACGATCCAACCCCATTTTCAACTGCAACGGCTATAGCTGCCCCTCTGCGGGCCTATTGAAATCTTTCCTTCGTCAATCGAGCTTATCGAGATGTCTCTTTAGCAGACTGTTGCGCAGCTCTAGCAGCTTAGAACTGATCGCTACCTTATAAGTGTGAGGATTGGCCAGGCGCAAGCTGCTTTTAGCCGGCGGTGTCGGTCGAAACCTCAACCAGCTGTGAATTTAGCAACTGATGCACCTCCTGCGGGGATATCTCCAGCAAAAAACCACGCTTGCCACCATTAAGATAGATAACGGTTAGCTCTAGTATGGATTGTTCCATGTAAACGGGCAGTTTCTTGCGGGTACCGAGGGGGGAGGTGCCGCCCACCTGATAGCCGGTATGCTTCAGGGCCGTTTCCGGAGTGCAGGCAGCAACTTGTTTTACGCCGAGGGTACGGGCCAGCTTTTTGGTCGAAACCTGGTAATCTCCATGCATCAGCACCACGAGAGGGCGTTGCTGCTCGTCTTCCATGACCAGGGTTTTAATCACGGCGTGTTCGTCAACCTGCAGCTCTTGAGCACAGACGGCGGTACCTCCGTGATCCTGATAGGGATAACAGTGGCCAATAAAAGGAATCTGCTGTTGGCGCAGCAGGCGAATAGCGGGAGTGACAGGAATTTTAGCTTTGGCCATGGTTGCGATGGGTCCATAAGGGGTTAAGCGAGAAACCAGGTCAGGACTTGCATGGCCAGACTACCGATCGTGGCGATGACGCATAACAGGGCGGCACCAGTGAAAAACCTGGCGCTGGCTTTGCGGCCGCGTATGCCGATAGGCAGTATCAGACCGAAGACCGCACCCCCCAGAGCGCCGCCGAGGTGGCCGGCATTGTCTGCTCCCACCAGCAGGCCGAAGACAAAGGAAAATGCGGCCCAGCGAAACATGAAGTTACGCATGCCTACGCCGGCTGGACCCATGCGGTGAAAGTAGGTCACGGCAAAGCCGATCAAGCCGAAAATCGAGCCGGAGGCACCCACTACCGGAGTATAAGGGTGCCAGAGTAGGCCAAGCAGGGTCGCCGTTAGGGCGGTCAGGGTATAGAGCACAATGAAGCGTCGAGCCCCGATCTCCCTTTCGATCAGTGGGCCGACCTGATAGAGCACCAGCATATTGAAGCCGATATGCATCAGCCCGCCGTGGGTGTAGGCGTAAGTGAGACATCGCCACCACTGCCCGTAGTGCAGGACTTCGGGAATCCAGCGTTGAGCGCCAAAATAGTGCAGCAGGCCAAAGGGCGGAGACATCAGTGGTTGCAAACCGAGCCCGGCAGTGATCCCCTTAAGGATCATCAGGCTAAACCAGGCCAGATTGATAATGAGGATCACGCGGGCTGCCGAGAAACTGCCGCCGGACAGACCCTCGCCCCGGCGTAAGGCGGCGATATTTTTTTCCCAGCGCATCAGTCGCCATTGCCACCGAGTGCCGTTGAGGCCTAGCTTGTCAAAAAAAGGTTTGCAGTTCACCGTGTGGTCCTTTCCGGTGGAAGTTGAGGCGTGGATTGGTTGCCTTATAGGTAGCATTTCAGTAATAATTTTCGTAAACAGAGAAACCTTGCAACTATTGCAGAAAACGGTCCGCCGATCAACCGCAGAATAGCTGTAACTGTGTGGAGATATTCATTCAATTAAAAAAACATCATGTCAAAGGTTGACTGCCAGGTCGATTATCGTGACAATATAAGGTTAATGAATAATGAGGCCTTGGTTGCCGTTGCTTCGCGATGAGAGTAGCGCGATCCGCATCAAACTCCCCCCGACTGAAATGGATACCACGTTGGCCATAGAATCGATCAGCCCGAGCACCGGGCAAGTACTGGAACGCTTTACTGAATATTCCCCCGCTCAGGTTGCCCGAATTATCGAACAGGTGCAGGATGCCTGGCCGGCCTGGCGACGCACATCTATGGAGGACCGCGGCGAACGGATGCGGATTCTGGCGGATGAGTTGCGTCGTGACCAGCAGCGTCTGGCTTGTCTAATGGCGGAAGAGATGGGCAAGCCTCTGGCCGAGGGGCGTGCTGAAATTGAAAAATGTGCTTGGGTTTGCGAATATTACGCTGACCATGCGGCTACCTATCTGGCGCCCCAGGTAGTGGCCAGCGACGCCGGTCGCTCGCAGGTTGCCTTTCGTCCCCTGGGGGCGATTCTAGCGGTGATGCCCTGGAACTTTCCCTTCTGGCAGGTGTTTCGGTTTGCCGCTCCGGCCTTGATGGCCGGCAACGTCGGTTTGTTAAAGCATGCCTCTAATGTGCCCCGTTGCGCTCTCGCCATAGAGAAATTATTTGAACGAGCCGGTTTTCCTGACCAGGTTTTTCGTACTCTGCTGATCGGCTCCGGGCAGGTCGATGGAGTGATTGCTCATCCGGCGGTCCGGGCCGTTACTTTAACCGGCAGTGACCATGCCGGCCGCAAGGTGGCGGCTACGGCTGGCGCCATGCTGAAAAAGAGTGTGCTAGAATTGGGTGGCAGCGATCCTCTTATCGTCATGCCCGATGCCGACCTGGCAGAGGCCGCGGCTCAGGGGGCTCGATCTCGCTGTCTCAACGCAGGGCAGAGCTGTATCGCGGCCAAGCGCTTTATCGTGTTTGATGAAGTTTATGGAAAATTTCTGGATCTCTTAAAGCAAGCTATGGCAGCACTCGAGGTGGGGGATCCGCTGTTGGAAACGACCCAGGTCGGCCCCATGGCGCGCGGCGACCTGCGGGATGAATTACATGGCCAGGTGCAGGCCTCTTTGGCTGAGGGGGCAGATCTAGTGCTGGGTGGGAAACCTTTGCCTCGGGCCGGTTATTATTATCCTCCGACAATTTTGGCTGACGTCGCACCCGGCATGCCGGCCTATGACCAGGAATTGTTCGGACCGGTGGCTGCGGTGATACGAGTGTCCAACGAGGCCCAGGCGCTGGCAGTGGCCAACGATACGTCCTTTGGCCTCGGCGCCTCCATCTGGAGCGGTGATAGTCACCGAGCTGAGGCTTTGGCTGCAGAGATCGAAGCCGGGGCGGTGTTCGTTAACGGCATGGTCAAGAGTGACCCGCGCTTACCCTTCGGCGGCATTAAAGAGTCGGGCTACGGCCGAGAGTTGGCCGATTACGGAATTCGTGAATTTGTTAATGTTCAGACCGTCTGGGTTCGCTAAGGGTCTGTCGGCTCATGGTAAGCTCGACAGCCTCCTCG
>JABXKU010000006.1 GCA_013619105.1 Desulfuromonadales bacterium | reverse complement strand
TGGACGTTTTGCGATCAGGCGGGGAAATGTCTGAGCGCAGCGAGTTTTTGCCCGCCCGTAAAACGTCTGCGCAGCGCAGGGTACCCGAAGGGCAAGGAGTTGGGGCGCCTTTTTCTACTTACTCTTTTTTGGCGTGTAAAAAGAGTAAGGCGTCGGGCGGGGGCGCAACCCCGCGGTTTTGTTCTTTGCGCAGCAATTTCGAAAACTGCCACACACGAACCTATAAAGTCGGCCGGTCTTGCCCGGCCAGGCGCGTTACTTTTCTTGACGACCAAGAATAAGTAACCAAAAGAAGGTCGCCCCCCGTTGGCCCGCCTACGGCGGGGTCCCTCTCTCCGGGATTATAATCCGGGAAGGACGAAAACTCGCTACGCTCAGACATCCGTCCTTCTGATCCGGATGAAAATCCCTGCGTGGACGTTTTGCGATCAGGCGGGGAAATGTCTGAGCGCAGCGAGTTTTTGCCCGCCCGTAAAACGTCTGCGCAGCGCAGGGTACCCGAAGGGCAAGGAGCCGGGGCGCCTTTTTCTGCCTACTCTTTTTTGGCGTGTAAAAAGAGTCGGGCGTCGGGCGGGGGCGCAACCCCGCAGTTTAGATCTTCCCTTGCCTATTTCCAATGGATAAACGTCTAACCGGACAAGGCCGCTACGGTTGCCTGTATTCAGCCACCGAGATAAATACGCGGCACCCGCTTACTAATCTGGCAAAAAACCTCATAGTTAATAGTGTCGATCCGCTGCGCCCACTCTTCAGCCGTAATGAACTGGCCATTGTCGCTCCCAAGCAGGGTCACCTCATCACCAACCTGAACTTGCGGTATATCGGTCACATCAATCAGAGTCCAGTCCATACACACCGTCCCCGCCACCCGAGCGCGGCGGCCGCGAATCAGAACTTCGCCTACATTGGACAGTTGCCGGCTGTAGCCATCGGCATAACCAACCGGAATCGCCGCCAGCCGCGTGGAGCGTCCGGCAACAAAACGATGACCGTAGGAGACTCCGGTTCCGGCCGGAACGTCCTTCAGTTGGGCCACCGCGGTGCGAAAACTCATCACCGGCCGCAAATCGAGGCGCTCAGCAAAATCGGGGGCTGGCAGACCGCCGTACAGCACGATTCCGGGTCGCACTAAGTTGCACTCGGGAAACTGCTGCGAAAAAAGTGCCGCACTGTTGCTCAAATGGATGTGCCGGGGAGTAAAACCGGCGGCGCGGACCAAGCTAAGGGCCTCGTGAAACAGACTGGCCTGTTCGGCGGTAAAGGGATGAGTCGGATCGTCCGCCACGGCAAGGTGGGAGATCAGGCCATCCATGGTCAATCCCGGCAACTCGGCCAGCGCCGCCAGGGTTACCGGCAACTCCTCGGCACGAAAACCGAGCCGGCCCATACCGCTATCGAGTTTAAGATGATAGAGGAGCTTCCGTCCAGAGGCCAGTGCAAGGGTGTTGAGACGGCGCGCAGTCTCCATCTCGAAAATCACCGGCACTAGTTCATGGGCCAGCAACTCCGCCTCTTGGCCAGGATAGACTCCGCCCAGCACTAAAATCGGGCGGCTGACCCCGGCCCGGCGAAGCTCAACCCCCTCTTCGACCATGGCCACCCCGAACAGGTTGGCGCCGGCCTGCTGCAGGGCCGGAGCGACGCGATCGGCACCGTGGCCATAAGCGTCGGCCTTGACCACCGCTAACAGCTCGCAGTCGTCACTGGCCTGGCGGCGAGCCTGACGAAAATTGTGCTGCAAGGCGGCAAGATCGATTTCAACGTAGGTGGGGCGATGTCCCTGACAATGGTGCATGATGGCAAAATCCAGTATTGGAGCAAAACATAGTATGGTGCAGGATAAATAAAGAAAGAAATTTTAGTACGCCACCGAAAGGGTGTAAAGGACAAATGTTGCCGGCACTGGCCCCTCGCCTTGACAGAATCGGCCCCCTTCCGCTAGAGTCACTGCTACCGGCAGTGGTGGCAGATCTTGCCACACACCGGAAAGAGACTTTACAATGGCAGCATCGACAGACCGCTAGGGGTGTATCATACTGAGAGTTCCGCCGAGCGCGGAGCGACCCTTGGAACCTGATCCGGGTCATACCGGCGGAGGGAAGCGGCGACAAGAGCAGATTACCGTTTCTATCGTCACGTGTCCCGCAACCGGCCGTGGCGTTTTCTATTTTACCCCCGGCGTAGCGGGCGTAGTGCATGGCCACAAAATCCCAGCGGCAAGCAACGAAAGACTTCCAGCCATGACTTGCAGTGCAAAAGACAAACTGACTGGACTTTACGTCATCACCGACGGCTCGCGGGGTGAACAGTTGTTCGCCAAAGTGCGCGCGGCCCTTCAGGGGGGAACGGCCATCGTTCAGTACCGGGCCAAGGATCGATCTTCCGCGGAGCAGCAGAGCGAGGCCAAACAGCTCGCCGCCCTGTGTCGGGAGGCCGGCGCCCTGTTCATCATTAACGACGATGCGCACCTGGCCATAGACTGTCAGGCCGACGGCGTGCATCTAGGTCAACAAGACATGGCCATCGCTGAAGCCCGCGTCCTGCTCGGCCCGGATAAAATCATCGGCACCTCCAACCGCAGCGTTGAGCAGGCGGTCGCTTCGCAACAGGCCGGGGCCGACTACGTTGCCGTCGGCAGCATCTATCCCACCGGCAGCAAAAGCGATGCGGTGCATATTGGCCTCGATACCTTGCGTGCCATTCGCGAAGCAATCAACATACCCCTGGTGGCTATCGGCGGCATCGACCGGGACCGAGTCGGAGAGGTCATCAAAGCCGGTGCCGATTCCATCGCCCTGATCTCCGCGGTCATGGCCGACCCCGCGCCAGCCCTGGCGGCCCGGGAAATCGCCCTGCAGTTCAACCGCCGGCAGCCCGTGCCCCATGGCCGAGTACTAACCGTGGCCGGTTCGGACAGCGGCGGCGGTGCCGGCATTCAAGCCGACCTGAAAACCATTACCCTGCTGGGCAGCTACGGCATGAGCGTCATCACCGCCCTCACCGCCCAGAATACCTGCGGCGTACGGGGCATTCATCCGATACCTGCCGCCTTTGTCGACGAGCAGCTGGCAGCGGTGCTGGAAGATCTTGCCCCAGAAGTGGTTAAAACCGGTATGCTGCTCGACGCCACTATCGTTCGCCTGGTCGCCGACCGCTTAAAACAGCATGGCCTGCTGGCAGTGGTCGACCCGGTGATGATCGCCAAAGGTGGCGCTCCGCTGCTGCGAAAAGAGGCCGTCGAAGCCTGCCGCAAGGAGTTACTGCCACAGACCTACCTGCTCACCCCCAATCTGCCGGAAGCGGCCGAATTGACGAGCCTGCCGGTCCATAACGAAGCGGACATGGAGCGGGCCGGGCGACGCCTGCAGGAACTCGGGGCGCGTAACGTGCTGCTCAAAGGCGGCCACCTCGATGGCGAAGCCATCGATCTTCTGCTTGACGGCGAGACCCTGTTCCGCCTTCCGGCCAAGCGCATCGACTGCCACAATACTCACGGCACCGGCTGTACCAGCTCCGCCGCCATCGCTGCCCTGCTGGCGAGCGGCCATCCCCTGCCTGAGGCGGTAGCTTTGGCCAAAGAATTCATTACCGAGGCGATTCGCACCGCCCCTAATCTCGGCGCCGGTCACGGACCGGTCAATCACTTTACCGCGGCACAAAAGCTGATGAATAAAATTCATCGATCTGAGCCATAGCTCTCAGCATTTACCACTATCAACCCTGAACTTTGACGCTTACATATATACAATCTGAAAGGTAGATTAATGACCCAGCTCGAACTCGCCCGTCAGGGCATCGTTTCCGATAAGATGAAACAGGCCGCCGCTGCGGCCAACATTGACGCCGAAGTCCTGCGCCAGCGCATCGCCGAAGGCACAGCTATCGTTTGTCACAATAACCTGCACAGTAACGGCCTGCCTCTGGCCGTCGGCAAAGGCCTGCCGACCCGGGTCAATGCCAACATCGGTACCAGCAATGACGACACCAGCATCGACAACGAATTAGAAAAGGCTCGGGTAGCCGTCGCTGCCGGCGCTGACGCCATCATGGACCTGTCCACCGGCGGCCCCATCGATGAAATTCGTCACGCCATCATCGCCGAAACTCAGGCCTGCATTGGCAGCGTCCCCCTCTATCAGGCCGCCTGCGACACAGTGAATAAAAAAGGCAAGGCCATCGTCGACATGACCGTCGACGAAATCTTCGACGGCATCAAAAAACATCTCGATGACGGCGTCGACTTTATCACCGTGCACTGCGGAGTAACCCGTGCCACCGTCGAGCGCATGGACAACGAAGGCCGGATCATGGAAGTCGTCTCCCGGGGCGGTTCTTTCACCGTCGCCTGGATGGCCCATAACGATGCCGAAAACCCCCTCTTCGAGCATTTCGACCGCCTGCTGGAGATGGTCAAACCCTACGACGCCACCCTGTCCCTCGGTGACGGTTTCCGTCCCGGCTGCATCGCCGACGCCACCGACCGGGCGCAGATCCACGAACTGATCGTCCTTGGCGAACTAACCCAACGCGCCTGGGATGCCGGCATCCAGGTCATGATCGAAGGACCGGGCCACGTACCCCTCAACCAGATCGAGGCCAACATCCAACTGCAGAAGCGGCTTTGCCACGGCGCGCCCTTCTACGTCCTCGGCCCGCTGGTCACCGATATCGCTCCCGGCTACGATCACATCACCTGCGCCATCGGTGGCGCCATCGCCGCCAGCGCCGGAGCTGACTTCCTCTGCTACGTCACCCCCAGCGAACACCTCTGCCTGCCCAACGTCCAGGATGTGCACGAAGGGGTGATGGCCACCCGCATCGCCGCCCACGCCGCCGACATCGTCAAAGGCCTGCCCGGCGCCATGGAAAAAGACATCGCCATGAGCAAGGCGCGCAAGGCCCTCGACTGGGAAACCCAGTACTGCCTGGCCATCGACCCGGCACTGGCCCGCAAGCGGCGCGGCGAATCGGGAGTCGACGAGGACCACGGCGCCTGCACCATGTGCGGTGCGTTCTGTGCCTACAAAGTGATGGACGAACGCAAGAAATAAGATCGCGCCCTTCGCCCAGCCTGAAACAAAGTGAAAAGGCCCACCTGCAATCAGGTGGGCCTTTTCAATAGCTGCTATACGGTACATGAGGGAACGGATCTTCCTGTAGCCGAGAACGTTTGGTACCGCTCTACCAGTTCGCCACCTTCAGTCAAGCTTCCTCGAAACGTCCGTTTCTTTCCATATCAATCAATGATGCATTCGCAAAATTTTATAGGATGGCTAAGCAAAAATTTCGTCCTACAAGGCCTGGTGTTTTTTCAGGGGTGAAGGCATACATATTGTATGCCGAAGTCCTGAAAAAACACCATAACGCCGTAGGGCGGACTTTTTGCGACGCCATCAATCAATAGGTGCGTGGGGATAGAACCCTTCACGATTCTGAAATGAGAGGATATCCGGCTTTTGAATAACGCCGGCATCAATATTCACCGCCTGTCGAATGGTTTCATCTTGTTGCCAACTCTCATACCCCGCTAACACGGTCGGCAAATGAATAATGAGGGACGCAGAGAGACACCGTGAAGCACTTTCCCATAGATAGCTGGGTGTGTGATCCACGGCGTAGTAATCGACCCTGCCAACTTGAAACATAGGGTCTTTAAATGTGGTTGGTTTGGCAAAAAAGAATCCCATGCCCTCGTCGCAACTGACGTCAATAATCAGGCAGTCAGGCCTGAGACAAGATATTTCATCTTCTGTAACAAAATGAAAGGGATTATCGGGCTCTTGCAGGGTTCCGTTCACGATGATTTCTGTTTGGTTGAGCAGATCAGCCAATGGATATTCCGTTCCATCGTGCTCTATAACCAACATGCGCGCTTCACCTTCATTGCCCTTCCGAATACGGACATAGTGACAAGCAAGCACTTCTTCACGTACCTCGTGTTCGGGACGTTGAATACAAATAGTGATATCTCTAAAGCCACGTGCTTTCAGCGCGTATATGGCGCCACGGCTGACTGCACCAAAACTAAAAATGACCACTTTGCGTTGGTTACCGTAGTGCCCGTCGATGCCTTTGAGCTGCAGGGCATGTAATACCGCGCTGTAGCCCGCCAGTTCATTGTTTTTATAAAAAGTGTGGCGGCCCATCTGTCCGGTAGGCCCCCAAACAAACATATCCTCAAAGGCGATAAGTGTCTGCTTGCGATCGATCGCGGCCTGAGTGTGCGACTTTTGCTGTACACAATGGGGATACCCCCAAAGAACTCCCCCCTCGCGCAATTCTTCAAAATCCGCTAGCACTGGTTTGGCAAGGATGACATTCCCTATATCGGCCAAGATTTCGTGGCGTGTGGCAACCCCACCTGTCTGATCCGACATTTCAGAATCGGTAATACCAAAAGGAGTTCCATACCCTTCCTCAAATATCAACTGACGACGAATTGGTTCGGAAAGGCGCATCAGATGTTCCGGATGGATTGGAATACGTTTTTCATCCTCTTTTTTTGAAGTACCAATGACCCCGAATTTTAACTTATTCATATAGTTCCTTTTTTTGAACACGTACTCTTTCGATTCTATGGAAGTATTTCCAACAAAACAGCATACTCGTTTTATATAAATAAAGCAATTTATCCCTAAAACGATGTTCTCAATCACGCAGATAAAACACTGACTTATGTCACTCAAGCTTGCTATAAAAAAGAAAAACGTACTCATACAACAGAATACATATCTGCGGCCCGCCAGAGATCCAGAACAGGCCCTTAAACAACGCGGCCAATCAGGGGTCAACGAAGATCACAGCGCCTGCACCATGTGCGATGTGTTCTGTACTTACAAGGTGATGGACGAGCGCAAGAAGTAACATCTCTCCCTTCGCTAAACTCTAAACAAAACAAAAAAGCCCACCCTGCAATCAGGTGGGCCTTTCAATAGCGCCAGGCTATGACTAGTATGACAAACCGTTCTTCTAAAAACGAGGAGTATCACTCTTTTTGGTTCGCGAGGTTACTTATGCTCTTGACGAACGGGGCCTGACAAGTGTTTGGTTTAGCTATTTTAAATACACTGATCGATGAATCCGTGTTGTCATGGAAGCATCAGTATAAATTCTTAAATAGGCTGTTTCACCCCTCTGCAACATCACTTTTGTCTCGCTCATACCATATGTGCCAAGCAAGTTGGACGAAGGTATCACCCCAAACATTCGTGCCCCTGCCACTAGAAACACTTCAAATCTCTGACCAGGCCAAAGCTCGACAACTGGCGTCCCATCAATAAAAACTTTTCCTTTTACAGTAGATCCTGTAACTCCACTGTCACGGATAATTATTACCTTAGCACCATCTTCAACTGACTGTGCAGCCATAGGAGGCGAATTTAATATCTGTGATTCAAGTGGTAAACTTGAATTTTCAAAGCGAACTGGCGATGTCGCACAACCTAAGAAGAAAAAGCAAATAAATCCAACAACAAAGTATTTCATAATATTTTTACCTTTGCCCAACTATTGTTTATATGATTTCCAGATAAACCCAGACATTGGGCTTCCTTCGAGGTATAACTCAACCTAAGGGCTGCATAATTCCTTAAAAACTTAAACGCATGGCATGTTTTTATCCGACTTCCGTATACAACTTATAATAATCAACCCAAAATCTGCAAGGCGACCACACACCGAAAAAGCGCCGTTAGTTCAACTCGAGTGATTTTTACTGTGTAGTTTCCGCTTCGTATAGTGTCCACTCTCCTACAAATATGTAGAAATAAAATGCGGTCAATCTACCGCAGCAAAAATTATCGGTCAAGCATTTCACTTGTCTGATAAATTATGTCAGATTGTTTCCCTAACTAATTAAGTTCTTGCTAGGGCGTTCCTACAAAACCTGCAGTACGAGAGAACCCTGGCCTCCCCTTCATCAAAACCCAGCGACCATCCCTGGGCTACAATTTTTACTAAAAGGACAGCATTAGGTTTTCCGGCAATTGTGGTTCTGCTATAGTTTTGGAATAACCATTTGCGCAGCATCCGACTCGCTTAACTACTTTTCCCTATCAGGCTTACCATGACCGAAATCGTTTTCCTTCAGGATATGCTGATCCTGCTGGCCCTGGCCCTGGCCAATGCCTGGCTGTTCAGCCACCTCAAGCAGTCGCCGATCATCGGTTACCTGGCCACCGGTATGCTGATTGGCCCTTACGGTTTTCACCTGATCAAAGGAGTCCACGAAGTCGAGGTATTGGCGGAGATCGGAGTCATCCTGTTGCTCTTCACCATCGGCCTCGAGTTCCCCTTTGCGCGCATCCTGCGACTGCGACGACTGATGCTGATCGGCGGCACCGCTCAGGTGGTGCTCAGCATTCCGCTGATATGGGCAGCCAGCCGCTTTCTGGGGCTGAGCCACGGGACCGCCTGGGCCCTGGGCATGGCCCTGACCCTCTCCTCCACCGCCATCGTTCTTAAGCTACTGATCGAGCAGGGGGAGATGGACACTATCCACGGCCGGGTATCCTTAGCGATACTGCTGGTTCAGGATCTATGCGTGGTCTTCTTTCTGGTACTGTTGCCCTTTTTAAGCAAGGGAGCCGGGCAGTTCTCCTGGCTGGCAATATTGAATGCCATCGCTCTCATGGGGGGCCTCTCCCTGTTCGTCCGCTACCTGCTAAAACCGCTGTTGCAGGGGGTTCTGCGAACCAGTTCGCCGGAGCTATTTCGCTTGACCCTGCTGACCCTGGTGCTCGGTACTGCTTGGATCACCTCTCTGGCCGGCTTCTCCTTGGCCTTAGGCGCATTTCTGGCCGGCCTATTCCTGGCCGAGTCAGACTATTCCCATCAGGCTATGGCTGATATTCTTCCCTTTCGCGATACTTTTCTAGCAATATTCTTTGTTTCTATGGGCATGCTGGTCGACGTTCGCATACTCGCCCACTCCTGGCACCTGGTGCTCGGCTTTCTGTTATTTCTTTCCTTCCTCAAGATCGGCACCGCCAGCATTGCCGCCCTGCTGGCCCGTTGCCCTCTGCGGGTTTCTCTGGCTGCCGGCCTGATCCTATTTCAGGTCGGCGAGTTTTCCTTCGTTTTACTCAAGCAGGCATCTGGCCTGGGCCTTGTCGATCCCCAGCCATACCAACTGGCTCTCTCGGTGATTGCCCTGTCGATGATCGTCACCCCAATGATCGTACCTCGCGCACCGGCACTGGCGGCAAAAATCACCACTCTGATGGGGCACAAGGGCGGCAAACAGGAGGCTGAAACGCTGGAGCGAACCGCTAACCTGGAGGGGCACGTCATCATCGTCGGCTACGGCCTGTCAGGCCGCAACGTCGGCGGGGTATTACGCGAGATGCAGATCCCCTATCTGTTTATCGAGCTGAACAGCGAGTCGGTACAAAACGGCCGACGAGCCGGGGAATTCATCGTCTATGGCGATGCCACCGCACCGCCGGTGCTCGAAGGTCTTGGAATCAAACGGGCCCGGGCCCTAGTTCTGGCGGTTAACGATCCCGGCGCCCTGAGCCGTGCTATTCGTGCCGGCCGCGATCTCAATCCCGATCTCTACATCCTGGCCCGCACCCGCTACCGGGCCGAACTCGATTATTTGCGGGAATTGGGCGCCGACGAAGTAATCCCCGACGAACTTGAAGCCAGCCTGCAGCTGTCTAGCTACCTGCTGCGGCGCTTTGGCATCGCCGAGGGACGAATCATGCCCCATCTGGCGCAATTGCGCCGTGCCCACTACAGCCAGCTGCGCTCTCCTCAACAAGGAACCTCCATAGAAGCGCCAACACTCTCGGTCCTCGAAGGCGGCCAGGTGGAGTACCAAGCAGTCCCCGACGACTCCCCCTGCCTCGGTCGAACTCTGGCCGAGCTGGCCTTCCGCAGGGCCACAGGAGCCATGATTCTAGGGGTGTTGCGCCGTGAACGGACCCTCTATAATGTGTCCTCAGACTATCGGCTGGAAATAGGAGACACCCTGATTCTACTGGGCAGCGACGAGGAGATCCAGCGCGCCCGCCAGTTGCTCCACGGCCACCCGGTGTGATAAAAAAGTAGCTGCTTAAGCTTCCTGCAATCAATAGCTTGCTCTTGGAGGTGTTTCATGACCTGGAAAAACGCATCGGCCCTGCACTTGCGCCGACTGTTTCTGGAAGGCTTTTCGGTAATGGATATTGCCGAGCCGCTGGTGTCTTTTGACGCTGACAGTCCGGCTGCAGAGGCCCGGATGGTGCTGGCCGAGAACGGCTTAGACCTGGCAGGGGTACGCCGTGCCGGGCTGGTGAAAGGCTACGCCTGCTCTAAAGACCTTATGACAGGAGTATGCGGCGACCATGTTCGGCCATTTACCGAAGACGACCTGGTCGCCGACAGCGAGCCGCTGGTAGCAGCGATCCGTTCCTTGGCCATTAATCAACGCTGCTTCGTTACGGTGCTAGGCCGGGCCGGAGCCATTATCACCCTGCACGATCTGGAAAAACCGGCAGTTCGCATGCTACTATTCGGCATGATCACCCTGGTTGAGACGCTGATTGTGCGCAACATCCGGCATAAGTTCCCCGATGACAGTTGGAAAGAGGACTTTTCGGCCAGTCGGCTGGCGAAGGCCGAAGAACTGCAGCAGGAACGACTACGACGCAATAGCCCAGCTGAGCTCCTCGATTGTCTGCAGTTTTCTGACAAAGGCCAGATCCTGCTACGAGATCCGGAGTTTCTTCAGGCGGCAAAACTTCCCTCACGAAGGGAAGGAAAAAAGGCTCTCAAGGAGTTAGAATCTCTACGGAACAATCTGGCCCATAGCCAAGCTATAGTCCCTGATAACTGGCAGCGCATTGCTATTTTCACCGGACGCCTTGAGTTGCTTTTGGACTGGTTCGCGACCGGAAAACTGCCCCTCGGAGATAAATCTTGAGCGACTATACACAATTGGAAATACTGTTGACTCAACGGCCAACCGGATGGTGGGAAAAACTAGAGGCCGCCTTGCCGGAGTTGGAACCGATGGCCGATACCATTCAATCGCCCCGCTACCACGGTGAGGGAGACGTCGCTACCCATACCCGCTTGACCGTAGAGGCCTGCCCAACCGATTGCGACCCCGACCTGCTGTGGGCAGCTTTGCTACACGACATCGGTAAACCCCTCACCACCGAACTGCACGAGGCTGGAATCCATTCCCGCGGCCATGACCGGGCAGGGGCCAAGCTCGCCACCGAACTTTTAGAGCGGCTGGGCATGCCCGAAGGACGGTGCCGACGCATTGCCTGGGCGGTTCGTCACCACACCTTCCACCTCGATTGGCAGTTGACCTGCCCTAGCCAGGTAAGCAAGAGACACAGGAACTTTATTACCCACAAGGATTTTCCCTTGCTGCTAGACCTGCTGCGAGCTGATTCCCTGGGATCCCTTGGCCATCCAGACAAAATGGACGCCTACGATCTCTATCTGGAACTGTGGCTGGATCTTACCGGGCAGCGCGAAGATCTCTAGATTACTGGAAATCACCTACAAAAAAAGCCCACCCCGGACCGGCTCAGACAGCCGAGGGGTGGGCTTTTCAATTTTATATCAGGCTACCGACCTTTAGAAAATCTTGGTCAAAACAAAGGATGTGGTCAGGCCTTCGGAACGATCGACGGCGCCGAACTCCTGCTCGCAGCGCAATTCCAGAAACAACTTCCATGGCGGAATCATGCAACGAACTTCTGGGCCTACAGCAAACACCCGGTCGTGCTCGTCCTTGTCCCAGACTACATCATCGCCCCGGTCATCGGTCACTTGCCACTGAGCATAACCGACCGCCCCCACTTCCCAGAACTGCAGGAGACCGATTTTCCAGTCTTTCGGCAAGGCCTTGCCGATGCCCCACTCAAAATGGAAATCATTGCCGAGGGTTAGGTCAGTATCGTCTTTCTCACTATGGACTTCATAACGTCCCAGGGCCGTTACCGACCAGGTCTTAGCCGCATCGGGATAAAGGGTGCCGCCGAAAGTGAGCATGCCGGTCCAGTAATCTTTGCCTGGATAGGCCGGTCTTCTATCGTTGCAAGGGCCCACGGGGACCCATGCGCCAACGCTGAGCGCAGCATCCCAGCGTTCACCATGCCAAGCCAACCCCGCGGCCTCGATAAAGACATCGCCGAGGCCCCAATCATTATCGTTAACTCCAGCGGCACCGATTTCTAGATCGGTATAAACCACCGGAACGATAACACTGCCGAAAAAGTCTCCTCCCAGTACCTTCCAATTAGATACATGGATAAATCGATGAACATTGGCAAACACGAACACGTCAAAATCGATATCCAGTTCGTCACCGCTGCCATCCATCAGCTCATCGCTGGAATAAAAGACATTGTAAAGTCGGTAATAGTTGCCCGGTGGTGGCACAGATGCCGCTTTGATCCCCTCACCGCCGTTAGTGTAATGGTTACCGGTGACTCCAGCCCAGGAAGGCATCACCAAACAAAGCAGCAGCCCCACCACCCACAGAAAGACAAACCTGTTTTTCATCATGACTACTTCCCTCCTATTCCAAAAATTTAGTCGCAAATTCGGTGGCACGCTCCGCCAACGAAACACTCATTAGATAGCCGTTCGTTACTTGAGCATAAAAGCACAATACGATACAAGCATTTTGAGGCCTCAGCTGCACAGACGTTGACCGAGCGCTGAACACTCCTCTTGCTCTTACACTTCAAATCAAATTACACTTTACATGCATCTCTAAATCTACCACTATTATGGTGCACCAAATCTATCATGGAGAACGTTGATGAAAATTGCTTCGATCATGACTAATCGTGTGGCGACCGTTGAGATGGACGATACCCTGCGTGCCATTAACAACATCTTCTGCCAAGCAAAATTTCATCATCTGTTGGTAGTAGAAAACAAAAAACTCATTGGCGTTATTTCTGACCGGGATCTGCTCAAAGCCAGCAGCCCGTTTCTCGACACCGCGGCCGAACGCCCCATCGATGTCGCTCGTCTGTCGCGCAAAGCCCATCAAATCATGTCTCGGGAACTGATTACCGTCGAACCTGACACTTCAGTTGCCGAAGCCGTTGCGATCCTCATAAAAAAGAATGTCTCTTGCTTACCGGTCGTTTCACCATTGGGAAAGATCGAAGGCATTATCACCTGGAAGGATCTTCTCAAGGCTTACATGGCCTTGCAGGGCGAAGCCGAACTCGAATGTAAATGCTGCGGAAACGTATTTTAGGGACGAAGCTATCTCCTGCTGCCGGTTCTTTTCCTTGTTCAGCAAACAACTATCATTAATTTAGCGAACCTTTTCCAGGCTCCGGCTGTTTGCACATTGACAGCACCCCCGCCCTCATCTTAATCTTGGTTTTTTCATAAAAAACGGCTTACGCTGCAACTGCACCGTCAGCCATATATTGCTTCGCTTCACCCCGCCCCACCGGCAACGACCACTTTTGACAGGACATCGAAAAAATGACCAAACGCATCCTGGTAACCGTTCTCGGCCTGCTACTGCTGATTGGCGCTTTAGCCGGCACCAAATTTCTGCAGATCCGCAAGATGATCGACCAAGGCGCCCAATTTCGTCCCTCGGCGGAAACCGTCACCAGCACCGAGGTGGTCAGTACTACCTGGGAAACCCTGCTGCCCGCCATCGGTTCCTTAAAAGCCGTACAGGGCATGAATGTGGCCGCCGAACTTGCAGGCAAGATCACTGGCATCCATTTTCAATCCGGTGCCATGGTTGCCAAAGGTACCCTGCTGCTGGAGCAGGACAGTTCTTCAGAGCAAGCCTTGTTACCCGGCGCTAAGGCGGCCTCCGATCTGGCGAAGGTTAACTTAGAACGAGCCGACAAACTGTTAGCGGAAAAGATCGTCTCCCAGGCTGAATACGACAGCGCGGTAACCAAGTTTCGCCAGGCCATCGCCGAGGCTGACGACATTCACGCCACCATTGCCAAGAAGACCATCCGTGCCCCCTTTAGCGGCCGGCTTGGTATTCGTCAAGTCGACTTGGGCCAACAGCTGCAATCGGGCCAGGAAATCGTTTCGCTACAGACTCTCGACCCCATCTATCTCAACTTTTCCCTGCCCCAGCAAAATCTGTCTAAGCTGCGCACCGGCTTGAACGTGCGGGTAACCAGCGACGCCTTTCCCAACCGAAACGTCGAGGGGCAGCTCACCACGATCAGCCCCGAGATCGATAGCGACACCCGCAATATTCGCCTGCAGGCAACGCTGACGAACCCGGAGGACATTTTGCTTCCCGGCATGTTTGTCGAGGCGAAAGTGGTGCTGCCAACTCGGCAACAGACATTGATTATTCCGGCCACGGCGGTTCTCTATGCGCCCTATAGCGATTCAGTGTTCCTCATCGAAGAGCAGTCGGACCAGCCAGACGGTGAACCGGGGCTGGCCTTGCGCCAACAGTTTGTACGGCTGGGCGAGAAGCGTGGTGATTTTGTGGCAGTGCAGTCCGGTCTGGAAGCTGGCCAGAGGCTAGCCAGCAGCGGCGTCTTCAAGCTGCGCAACGGCCAGCAGGTGATCATCGACAATACCCTGGCGCCTACGTTCGATATCGCCCCGACGCCAGAGAACAACTGATGGCTTAGCCATCTCATGGTTTAGCATCAACAACTGCCAGCCCTGTCATCTCCTCTTTGCCAGAGGGCAACCTCCAAACGGAACAGCTGCTGTCATGCATTTTACCGATTTATTTATACGCCGTCCGGTACTGGCCCTGGTGGTCAGCCTGCTGATCATCATCGCCGGTTTGCAGGCGATCCGTTCTCTCAATGTTCGCCAATATCCGCGCAGCGAGAATGCCGCAGTGACGGTGACTACCGTCTACGTCGGTGCCAGTGCCGATCTGGTGCGGGGCTTCGTCACCACCCCCCTGGAACGGGCCATCGCTGCGGCCGACGGCATCGACTATATTGAGTCGCAGAGCGCCCTGGGTCTTTCCACCATCAAAGTCCGCCTCAAACTCAACTACGACTCGACCAAGGCCCTGTCAGAAATCAGCTCTAAGGTCGACCAGGTGCGCAACGACCTGCCGCCAGAAGCCGAGGTGCCGATCATCAATATCGAGTCGGCCGACAGCGCTTTCGCCTCGGCCTACTTAAGCTTCTCTTCCGATGTGCTGCTGCAGAACGAGATCACCGACTACCTGACCCGAGTCGTTCAGCCTCGCCTGGCCGCCGTGGAAGGGGTGCAACGAGCGGACATCCTCGGCGCCCGGACCTTCGCCATGCGTATCTGGCTAAAACCGGAGCGAATGGCGGCCTTCAACGTCAGTCCGGCCCAGGTTCGCAAGGCCCTGGCGGCCAACAACTACCTGGCCGCCCTCGGACAGACCAAGGGTGCCCTAATTCAGGTCAACCTTACTGCCAACACCAATCTGCAGACGGTTGAGGAGTTCCGCCGGCTGGTGATCCGCCAACAGGACGGTGACTTCGTCCGCCTGGCGGATATCGCCGATGTCATGCTGGGAGCTGAAAACTACACTCAAGAAGTCCGATTTTCTGGTCAAACAGCGGTCTTCATGGGTATCTGGTCCTTACCTAACGCCAACGCCCTGGACGTCATTCAACGCATTCGCCATGAGATGGAAGCCATCCAGCGGGATCTGCCCCAGGGCATTTCGGCGCGAGTCGCCTACGACGGCACCGAATATATTCAGGATGCCATCGACGAGGTGATCAAGACCCTGATTGAGACCCTGTTCATCGTGGTGGTGGTGATCTTTTTGTTTCTCGGCTCGCTGCGTTCGGTGCTGGTGCCGGTGGTAGCCATCCCCCTGTCGCTGATCGGGGCGGTCTTTCTGATGCAGGTCTTCGGCTTTACCATCAACCTGCTGACCCTGCTGGCCATCGTCCTTTCGGTAGGATTGGTGGTCGACGACGCCATCGTCATGGTGGAAAATGTCGAGCGCCTGTTACGCAAGGGACTCAAGCCCCTGGATGCAGCGATCCAGGGTGCCCGCGAGCTGGTCGGGCCGGTTATTGCCACCACCATCGTGCTAGCGGCCGTCTACGCTCCCATCGGTCTACAGGGCGGCCTGACCGGGGCCCTTTTCCGGGAGTTCGTCTTCACCCTGGCGGGCGCGGTAATCATTTCTACCGTGGTCGCCTTGACCCTATCGCCGATGATGTCGGCCTATCTGCTCAAACCGGACATTCAGGACCACGGCCTGGCCGCCATCAGCGTCCGGCTCTTTAACCGGGCACGCAACGGCTACGTTCGTCTTCTCGACTTCACCCTCAGCTGCCGGCCGGCGGTCTATCTGGTCTGGATTTCTATCACCCTGCTAACGGTTCCCCTTTATCTCATGTCACCGGTGGAACTGGCGCCGAGTGAGGACCAGGGGGTTATTTTCGGCATCCTTGAAGCCTCGGCCGATGCCTCCTTGGATCAGACCAGTCGCTACGCCGCAGCGGCTAACGATATCTTCCTTGGCATTCCAGAGACCGACTTCACCTTTCAGCTCACCTCGGCGACTTCCGGCTTTGGCGGCATGGTCACCAAACCCTGGGAACAGCGTCAGCGCACCGTGTTTCAGATTATGCCAGAGGTTCAGCAGAAATTGAGCGGCATCCCTGGCATTCGCATGTTTCCGGTCACGCCTCCGGCCCTGCCCGGTGGCGGCGACTTCCCGGTAGAATTCGTCATCGCCTCTACGGCCGACACCGAGCAGATCCTGCAGTTCGCTCAGCAACTACAGCTCAAAGCCATGCAGAGCGGCATGTTCTTGTTTCCTCCGATTATTGACGTCAAAATCGATCAACCCCAGAGTGAATTCATCATCGATCGCGATAAGGTGGCCATGCTCGGCCTCGACCTGCAGCAGGTCGGTGGCGACCTGGCAGCTATGGTAGGCGGCGCCTATGTTAATCGGTTCGACATCGCCGGCCGCAGCTATAAGGTCATTCCGCAGATTCAACGGAGCGACCGTCTGACCCCGGAACAGCTGCAGAACATCCATGTCACCGGCCCCGCCGGCCAATTGGTGCCCCTCAGCACCATCGCCACCATCCGCAACAGCACCGTTCCGCGATCACTCAACCGCTTACAGCAACTCAACGCCGTCAAGCTAAGCGGGGTTTCCATGCGGCCCCTGGATGAAGCCTTACAATTTCTAGAAGATGAAGCGGCAAAAATCTTGCCAGCCGGTTATGCCATCGACTACACCGGCGAATCCCGTCAATTGCGGACCGAAAGCGGCCGGTTTCTGCCCGCCTTTGCGCTGGCCATAGCCCTGATCTTTCTGGTGTTAGCGGCCCAGTTCAATAGTTTTCGCGATCCCTTTGTCATTCTGGCCGGCTCCGTACCTCTAGGCATTTTCGGCGCTCTGCTCTTCACCTTTTTGAAAATCCCAGATCCGAGCGTAAGCTTCTGGACCGGCGGCTGGACCACAACCTTGAATATTTATTCCCAGGTCGGCCTGGTGACCCTAGTTGGACTAGTGGCTAAAAACGGTATACTCATCGTCGAATTTGCCAATCAGCAACAGTTAAGCGGCCTGTCCAAACTCGAGGCCATCCGCCAGGCCTCGACCATTCGCCTGCGGCCAATTCTCATGACCAGTGCCGCGACCATCGCCGGCCATTTCCCACTGACTCTAGTTAGCGGCGCCGGCGCAGCAGCCCGTAACTCCATCGGACTGGTGCTGGTCGGCGGCATGTTCATCGGCAGTCTCTTCACTCTGTTTATCGTCCCATCGATCTATATGTTGGTGGCCCGCGATCACGACAAAGAAAGAGAATAAAAAAAGGTCGTCGCGGCTCTACACTCGCGACGACCTTTATTTTCTTTCCTGCCTGCTAGCAGCAACAAACGACCTGTACATTAACTCATCCAGGAACACCAACAGCCGAGTGCTCTTCTTCGGGCACCTCGACCAACACAATCGGGATGTGTAATTCTTTCAGCAGATGAACCAGCATGTTTCTCAGAAGCTGCTCGCCATAGATGATTCGCGGAGGTGTCATGCCGTTTTGCACCCGAAACAGGAAGCTAGCATAGCCGACCACGGCACTGGCACGATCGGAATATTTTAAAAGTTCCTGATATTCCTGCATGCTCTCCAGAGTCATAGCCTTCCACTGTTTTTTGTGAGCTATTTTCGTCTTATTATCGGCAACCTGTCCATAGTTACGCAATCTTCTCAGCGTCACCGGGGTGATTTCTATAATTTTCCTCACGACAACTCCTTCCCCATGTTCTCTGAACCATGCCCCCCCATTGCTAGATACAGCAAAACGCAGCACCTCATTTTCACAACGAGGACTAAATAGGTCATGATTAATCATACTCCCTTTCTGACAAGGGAGTCAAATGTCACAGAACAGGGGTTTACACCCGCAAGGAAACAGTCGTTGTGACGAGGAATTTTAACGAAAAAGTCTTATCTCAAATAAAAGCGGACCGGTACTTCAAAAGCATGACCTGCCGGGTCTACAGGACCAGGATATTTTGGATAGGGAGCCCCCCGGGTTACCGCGCGCAGTGAAGCTCTGTCGATAAGGCCGTGACCGGAGCCTTTAACCAGGTCGGGGCCGGCAATGACTTTGCCAGCAGAGCTGATCCGAAAAGAAACGACAGCCACCCCTTCAATGCGCCGTTGCTGGGCGATCTGCGGATAACGCTTGGCCCGGTCGATATGTATACGAACGCTATTGCGGTAGCCATCGAGCACGGAACCACGACCCATACCCTGTTTACCGCTACCGCCACCAGCGGTGCCTCCCACCGGTCGCTGCAAGGCCACCGCCGGACGACCCGGCAATGCTGGAGCGGCGGGTGCCGCCATAGAAGCATCAGCATCGAAACTGGTCGCTGGCCGCGGCGGCACTACTTGAGGCATCTGCAGATGCATGGGGGCCGTGGTCTGAACCGGTACAGCCACGGTGGTAGGCTGATTTGGAATTTGAGAAGGATCTGGTGCCTGCACACCGAGCGTCTGGTTAGGAGCGGCCGCTCCTTCAAGATCAATCTCGATACGGTTGACCACCCGTTTTGGGCTCATCAGGCTGGCACCAAGAAGCAATACCAAACCGGCATGGATAAGAAGAGAGCCTCCCAGGGCCCATCGCTGCCTAGCTACCATGGCTCAGTTACCCTCTTGCAGCGTTGCGACCACCAGCCGGGCGGCTCCAGCTGCCTTGGCTTTTTCCATCACCGACACCAAGGTTTGCAGGGCCACTTCGCGATCGCCCCGCACCACAACTGTTGTGTCAGCGCCTAATACTTCTTCAAGTTTAGCGGTCAAACTGGCGAGGGGAAGACGCTGCCCCTGGACAAAAAGATCCCCTTTTTGGGTAATGGCTATCGCCACCTCATCCCGATCCCGAGTAGTGACAGAGTTGGAACTGGGCAATTTGACCCCAATTCCATCTTCTTCGATAAACTGGGTGGTCAACAGAAAAAACACCAGCAACAAGAAGACGATATCGATCAGCGGCGTCAGGTTGAGCCCGGTGCTTGTGCTCCGTACCGGGATATCCATCAGCCGATCTCCTGTTGCGCTTGGTGAATTTCAGGGGCCGAAGCGGCCTTGCCCGTCGAATCGAATCGACCCGCCTCTTCTAGTTCGTCGAGGAGCACTCCCGACTCTTCCTTGATTTCGGCGACCACCACGTGAACCTTACCCTGCAGATAGTTGTGCGCCACCATGGCCGGAATCGCTACTCCAAGGCCGAGGGCCGTGGTCAACATCGCTTCCCAGATCCCTCCGGCCAGAACCGACGCATTAACCTTGCCACCGAGATGTTGAATAGCCTGAAAAGCCTTGATCATACCGGTAACGGTACCGAACAGTCCCAGTAGCGGGGTGACGCTGGAAATCAAGAACAGCGTCGGCAAAAAACGCTCCATCTGTCGAACTTCGCGGGCTGCCACGTGAGCGATAGCCTTTTCCAAGGCAGCGCGAGAGGTCCGTTTCGCCCCCGCGAGGCGGGTTAATACCGGAACCATAACTTGGGCTAAAGGATGGGACTCCTCCTGCACCAGATCCATGGCCTCGGTATAGGATCCTTCGGTGGCCCGTTTACGCAACCGGTGCAGCAAGCGGGTATCCTTGAGTCGCAACTGGCGAAAGGCCCAGCAGCGTTCAATAATGATAAACAGGGCAATCACCGACGAACCGACGATAGTGATGCCGATGGGACCGGCCTGGCTTAAAAAGGAAATGAGACTTTCCATTAATCGCTTCTCCTCCACAAAGATTGTGTTTTGGCATTAAAATTCACGAAACAATAAATTGCATATTAGTAGGTCGAAGTCCCGCAACAGTGCTGCAACGCTGTAGGACAACCTTTTTACGACGCCATCAGGATCAGTGTTTAGCAAGCTTTCCGGTGCGCAAATCGTAAACACCGTCACCATCAAGGTCTTCTTCTCGGCTGATCAAAGTTCCGGAGTCATTAAATAGTTCACGAATCTCCGGTACGCCATTCTCATCGGCATCGGTAGTCTGTTCCATGGTGCCGTTGGCATGGTAGCGGCGTTGACAATCGAGACGACCGTCACCGTCCGTATCCTCTTCGGCCCGCTGTGGTTTGCCATTGGCATCATAGTACCAAGTGCTACGCACCTTGCCGTTAGCCGCCAGTTCCTCGACTTTAGCCAAACGATTGACACCCTGATAGTATTCGACTCTTTCGGTACGACCGTTGCGGTCTTCATCAAGCTCAGCCCGACGTAACTTACCTTTTTTATTGTAGTGCCACATTCCTCGAGGTTTGGTCACCCGCTGTAGCACGCCGGCGTTATATTCCCATTTGGACTCGAACTTGCCATCCCGGTCGCTATCCTTCTCGATTCTTGTTACAGCGCCGCCAACACCATAAAAAGTCTTTTGCAGCTTCCCTTTGCGCCCCTGCTCGGTCAACTCCGCCGAACCGTCTTTGTGCCAGAGGTACTCACGTTCCCACTGGCCATCGCCATCGAGGTCCTCACGCCGTTCGACTCGGCGTTTCTCACGATAACGTTCTTCCGCTTCAAAACGGCCATCGCGATCGGCATCGATCTCTAGCCGCTCGAGCTGCCCACCACTATCGTAATAGGCTCTTTGTCCAGGAGTCTCCTGTACCCACTCAGCAGCAGAGGAAACTCCAGGCGCAAATAACAACAGAGAAATAATAAAGATTCCAGCAAAACGCATGGTTCCACCCTTTCGTCAGATTCAATCCAGATCAGGCCGGAAGCAGACAGTCAAAGGACTCGGCGGTCCAGCGCCGCAATCGGCAGTTGTAACAGGAGCGCTCTTCATCGGCCACCCACTCTTCTTCCACGTCCGGGCGAAAACTGCCACAGACCTGCGCGGCCTGGCTAGCTTGGTTGAAAGCAACATGACCGTGGCGAAACGCCTTCTTACCTTCAGAATCCTTCAGCCACATAGAGAAACTCCTTTCAAAACTTGTTGCATTCGCAAAAACTCATAGAATAGCTAAGCCATCAAAACTTTTTAAGTTGACTGCGGGGCGTAGTCCGCCAGTGCACCGCGCCACCATTATCAATCGGCGATACCATCAGATAGATCTGACCATCGAGCAACACCGCCTTGGGCTTGTTGTCCACTTCGACCATTTCCGTCGCCGCCAGCAACTCCCCTGCCATGGTGCGTACACCGCCTAAGGGGGCTTGGGCCATGATATCGCCAACGCTGGCCAGACCGTTTTTGGTCTCAATCCGCAGCCAACCCTTCATTCTTCCGTCATTACCGCTTAAGCGCAAACCGATACCGGCCAGCGCCCCGACCACTCCCTGACCGGTGCCACCATGCTCGGAAAGATGCATATCAAGCTGGGCCGCCAAATCATAGGCCATCTTTTTGTTCAGCACCTCTCTTTTAGCCAAACGACCATAAGCAATAATCGCTTCGGGGTCGGCCAACTGGTCGATTACCGATACACACAACCCCGGATCAGAACCGACCGCACTCTCATCACGCAAAAAATCGCTGGCATAGGCGATCACTGCATCGAGATTAGCCAGATCGAGATCTGCAGCAAAACACATAGAACTGTTATGGGAGGTATAGGGCACGTCAGGATGAATCAGCAGTTGATGGCGGGTAACAAAGTCACAACGACCCCAGGAACGTCGTTCGATTTCTTTAGCCATAATCGTGGCCAGTTCTCCGGTGCCCCTGGATTCGAGATTATCCGTGTCGTCGATACAAATTAGTACGTTCATCGTGTCACCTTGATAAGGGCACTAAGTGCCGCTCCTTACGAAATTACGCCGTAGGCATGCAAACGACGAAGAACCACGGGGACCAACAGACCACCAAGCACCCCGAACAAAATAGCGCCAGCCGCTTCGAACAGTGACGCCTGAAAATTAACCGTTGGATCCATGCCGACCATATAATTCACGCTGTATGCGGTAAAAAACTTGGTCCCGCCGGCAAGACCGCCGACCAAGGCGCACCAAAAATAGTTGCGAAACAGATTCGGCATCAGCAATCCGGCCAGATCGATGACCAGGGCCACAGCGAGATACTTGACCAGCATGAAGGGACCGCTCTTAGCGAATCCCAAAAAGATGGAGGCACTTCCGGCCAGTAGACCGGCAAAACTGGCGGCGAAACGGTAGCGGACGCTGCCCCGTGCCAATAACAAAAAGAAGGCGGTCACCAGCATGGCATGACCGGATATATGCAGATGAAGCCGCAGCATCATTCTGGCCAGCACCGCAAAAACTGCACAAAAACCAATAAATAAAGCATCTTTTAAGGACAGACGAAAGAGCCCGCCCGCAGGTTCAGCAACTGGATTCATAATCGCATTTCTCTCCTGAGCAACAGTGGCTCATTTGGCCTACTTTTCAGAACCATTCTATAGACCAGGCCAGCAAGTACGCTTGGGCTGGCTGCCAAAATCACGAGCTCTCGCAGCCAAGGCGATATTTCCGGCCAGCGCCATACATTGCACCACCGCCGGCACCACCACACAATGCAGCAGATCTAACCAGTGCCAGGGTTTCACCAGATCCCGCGGAAGAATGCGTGCTCCGCGTAATACCTGCCCTTCGTAAATGCTGCGAACTTCCACCAACAGCTGAGGCGCAAACTTGAGGCAGGTGCTAAGTACAAAAGCCATGCGACAGGGCATGATCCGATTAAGGGCCTGAACAATACGCGTTTGAGAGGTACTGCGAACAAAAACCATACTCGGAAGCAAGGCCAGAAAAAGCTGCCAGGAAATCTTAAACCCGCCCCAAAGACCGCTCAAATCCTGAAACCGGATCAGATAGAGCACCAAAATAACCAGGGTCTGCCAGACGAAAGCTTTGAGTTCTCGGCGTAGGGATATCTGACCATTTCCCAAATACCAGAGCAACGCCAGATTGACGACAGTCAGCACCAGCAGAAAAGGAACGCTGTGGGAGATAAAGGCCAGACAGGAAAGTGTCAAGGCCAGCAACATCCGCAAGCCAACCCACTTTGCGTCACCGGCCGGAGCCGGAGCATCCAGGGATACCGCCGCCAAAGAGACTTTTCGCATTGAAAAGAGTTTACCTAGATACAAGGCGCCCTCCCTCGAGATGCAGTACCTGATCAGCCCACCCTGGCCAAGCATCGGGGTCATGGAAGGTCCAGAGCATGGTCGTGCCGTGCTGCACATTGTAATGGACCAGCAACTCCATCACCGCCCTGCTGTGGTCATCGTCGAGTCCCGCTAAAGGGTCATCGAGCAACAGTAATTCTGGGCGGGGGGCCAGCACCGAAGCTAGGGCCACCAGATGTTTCTGTCCGTAACTGAGTTTGTGAGGTGACTGTTGTATGAGATGGCTGATGCCGCAGGCGGCCAGAGCCTCAGCGACCCGTTCTTCAACGGACCCATTTAAGAGTCCGAAACGCTTCAGAGGAAAAGCGATCTCCTCGCCAACGGTGTTTTCAAAGATTTGTTTTTGCGGATTCTGAAACAGGCAACCGAGGCGGCCCCGTAGACGGTAGGCATCGGGAGCGCCGCCAAGAATCTCTATCTCGCCCTGCTGAGGACTGAGAAAGCCGGCCAAACAACGCAGCAAGGTGGTCTTACCAGTGCCATTCATGCCGGTAACAGCAAAACGCCGACCCCGGTCAACGGTAAAGGAGACCTGTGACCAAACCGGTTGATCGCCAACTCCGATAAAAGACAGGTCCTGCACCCGCAGTACCGTTTCCTTTTCAGCAATCGCAGAGAAAGGGGGTGACGAGGGAGCGAGTTTCTCGGTTTGGTAGCGTCCCTCAGCTAATCGTCCACTGCCATCGAGCTGCAAGAAAGTATCAATCTCACTCAACAACGAGTCAGGGCGGTGTTCACAAAGGATAATCGACACCCCGTCCTGTTTAAGTCGCCTCAGGCACTCGCGCAGCAGCTCAAGGCCTTCGGGGTCAAGTTGGGCGCCAGGCTCATCAAGAATCAGCAGCAACGGTTTCATGACCAACAGCGCGGCGATCAGCAACCGATACTTCTGGCCCATTGAAAGCTTGTCCACCGGATAATCAAGCGGCTTTTCAAGCCCGACAGCCAGCAGGGCAGAGACCACCCGTTCTGACATATCAGCCGGATCAACACAAAGGTTTTCCAGGCCAAAAGCTACCTCCGCCCCCACCGAACTGGTGAGTAATTGCACCTCGGGGTCTTGCAGCACCATGCCGACGGCCATGGGAGTCGAATCCGTGACGGAAGGCATATCGATCTCGCCCTCATGCCTGCCGGCACACAGCAACCCTTTAAGGGCCAAAGCCAAAGTCGTCTTACCCGAGCCGGTCGGTCCGGTCAGGCAGTAGCAGCGACCGGCTTCAATCTCCAGATCGAGATCCTTCAAAACGGGCGTCTTCACCTCTGGATAGGTGAAGGAAAACTTCTTCAATCGTAAAATCACACCCATGATCCGATCATATCCTTCTAGCCGAAAAACATTCCCTCGTTGTCGGATTATTCCGCAAGAGCATTGCGAAGCCGTTTGCATAGCTCTCAGCAAAACCAAACCCCGTTATGACCAAGGGAATATAACGAATTTGTTTCGCTGAGTCAAATGTTTACGCCAGGCCTACAAGGAGGATTAAAACAGGGGTAGGACGATTTTTTTAATTGTTTGGTATCAGGCCCACAACCACTCATTTCTTGAGGTACGTTAACAGGTCTTTGAAATGACCGCGCTTGGCTATATAATGGTCCAAAATCACAAACTGAACGTTTATGCTCGGAAGGCAACGCCGTGTGCAAAAAAATCTTTATTGCCGCTACAGGTCAGCAATGTGGCAAAACTACCACCAGTATCGCCCTGCTGCATATGGCCCGCAAAAAATATCGCCGGGTCGGCTTCATGAAACCTTTAGGACCGAAACCAACGCGTTTCAGGGGCCGCTGGGTCGATCAGGATGCCGCCTTGTTGGCCCGAATCTACGGTCTGGAAGAAGACCTCGACTATATGTCGCCGGTGGTTTTACAACCCGACTCGACCCGCCAGATTCTCGATCAAAAGATCTCGGCCGACGACCTCAAAGTGCAAATGCTGCAAGCAGCCCGCGAACTCGAGCAACGCTGCGACCTGCTGATCATTGAAGGAGCCGGTCATAGTGGCGTTGGTTCAGTGGTCGGCCTGAACAATGCCCGCATTGCTCGATTGCTTGACGCCCCGATTCTGATGGTGACCGATGCCGGTATCGGCCGAGTGATTGACAATGTCCATCTTAATATGGCCCTGCTTCAGCAGGAAAAAGCTGATTTGCGGATGGTGTTGATCAATAAGATATTGTCGAATAAGCGGCAAGAAACCATGGGCTACCTGCAACAGGCCTTCTCTAAAATGCCCTTCAAGGTAGTACCCGGCTTCGACTTCTCCCCAGTGCTGGCCAATCCGACCCTCAACCACATTGCCCAACTCCTCGGCACCACCCTCAATGGCGACCAAGCTGCCGGTCCGCGCATCGTGCACCATACACAGCTCGGGGCCGCCTCAACACAACGGGTCCACGACCTTCTGGAAGAGTCGTCGTTGCTGATCGTCACCAGCACCCGCAACGAACTGCTAGTAACAATGGCGGCCCTGTACAACATTCCCGACTATCGGAACAAGATTGCTGGGCTGGTGATCCCCGGCCTGTTTCCCCTCTCCAAAGTCACCCAGCAAATTCTCGACCGCAGCCAGATCCCCTATATGCGTGCCGAGAACTACAGCAGCGGAGAAGTCTTTTCCACCATTGCCAATGACCTCGCCAAAATCGATGCCGAGGACCGTCAGAAAATCACCCTGTTGCAATCCCTGGCTGAAACCGAGTTAAACTTTCAAGCCATTGACGAGATCTTTTAGTCGTCCACTTGCCGCCCACACTCGAGCATCCATGAATCCAAAAGAGTTAAAAAAAATACTAGAAGACCTCAGCAACCGCCAGCTCTCCGTTGAAGACGTCATGCAGAGACTGGCCACCCTGCCCTACGAGAACCTGGGCATTGCTTGCCTCGACCACCACCGGCAGCTGCGTCAAGGCACCCCGGAGACAATTCTTGGCGCCAGCAAGACGGCGGCACAGATAATCACCATCGTCAGCGCTATGGTTCGACGTAAAAGCAACGTGCTGGTTACCCGCCTCGATGAAAGTAAAGCCGAACAGTTGTTGAGCGAATTCCCTCAAGGCTGTTATGACAGCGAAGCGCGGACCTTCTCCCTGGCGCAGAGCCCCATCGAGATCGTGGGCCGAGGCAGGATCTTGGTGGTCTGCGCCGGCACATCCGACCTGCCCGTAGCTCGAGAAGCTGCCGTAACCGCGCGAATGCTCGGCAACGAAGTGGAAGAGCTCGTTGATGTCGGCGTAGCAGGCATTCACCGTCTGTTCGACCGGCTAGAACTGCTTCGCAGCGCAGAGGTTTTAATCGTAGTGGCCGGCATGGAAGGGGCGCTGCCTTCGGTGATCGGAGGCCTGGTGGCAACACCGGTCATCGCCGTGCCGACCTCGGTCGGCTACGGGGCCAGCTTCGGCGGCATCGCCGCTCTGCTCGGCATGCTGAATTCCTGCGCCAGCGGTGTGACAGTGGTTAATATCGACAACGGCTTCGGGGCCGCCTGTGCCGCCGCCCGCATCAACCGACGGAACCCATCATGAGAACCCTGTTCCTCGATAGCTTCTCCGGCATTTCTGGCGATATGTTTCTCGGTCTACTGCTCGACCTTGGTCTATCTCTGGCCAATCTCGAAGCTGAATTAAGGAAACTACCCGTTGACGGCTACCGCCTAAAACTGGAAGAGGTACAGCGCCAAGCCATTACCGGCAGCAAATTGACCGTGCTCTGTGAAGAGCAACACCATCACCGCACCTGGAGCGGCATCGACCGCATGCTGGCGGACAGTGCCCTGGCCACTCCACCCAAGGAGCTGGCGCGCCGTATCTTTCGCCGTATCGGCGAAGCGGAAGCCAAGATTCATGGCGTGGTTCTGGAAACCGTCCACTTCCACGAAGTCGGTGCTCTCGATTCCATCGTGGACATTGTCGGTGCTGCCATCGGCTTGCACCTGCTGGGTAATCCACGTGTCGTTTGCGCCCCCCTGCCGATGACCCGCGGCACGGTACGCTGCGCCCACGGTAACTTCCCCCTGCCGGCCCCGGCCACCCTAGAGATTCTTCGCGGCCTGCCGATAGTCCACGACTTTGCCGGAGTCGAACTGGTCACCCCTACCGGAGCCGCCATTGCCGCTGAAATCGCCTGCTTCGGCGGCATGCCAGCCATGACCCTGGAGCAAACCGGTTATGGAGCCGGGGAACGGGAACTGGCCGACCGACCTAACCTACTGCGGGGCCTTCTGGGTGAAGCAGCGGTGGAAGAACCGCTCGACCAGGACCGAGTGGTGATCCTCAAAAGTCACCTCGACGATGCCAACCCTGAATGGCTCGGAGCCCTGATGGACAGACTGTTGGCCGTGGGTGCCTTTGATGTTGGTTTTAGCGCCTTGCAAATGAAAAAAAACCGTCCGGGCTTAGCCCTGACCGTTATCGCCCCACCCCATCTATCCGAACAACTGGCGCGAATCATCATGCGGGAAAGCAGCGCTGCCGGGGTCCGTTGGCAAGAATCTCGCCGCTACAAGCTACGCAGCGAACCGGGTACTACGGTCACCCGTCTCGGGGAAGTGCAGGTCAAGCATTTCTACGAAGGTGAACAACACCTGCGCACGGTTCCGGAATTTGAGAGTTGCCGACAACTGGCGACGGAGAGTGGCCAGCCGTTGCCCGAAGTCTACCGGCTGGTGGAGTGGGCTATCGGGGCAACAAAAGAGAAATAACTCCACTTCAAAAGCTATTATCACGGAAATATCGTTACTAACAAAGAAACGGCCGCCCCCTTTCGGGACCGGCCGTTTCTTTATTGCTTAAGCTGTC
The DNA here is from genome assembly GCA_013619105.1 of Desulfuromonadales bacterium. GTDB lineage: Bacteria > Desulfobacterota > Desulfuromonadia > Desulfuromonadales > Syntrophotaleaceae > Syntrophotalea_A. Next base: position 44,692 of record JABXKU010000006.1, on the reverse strand, counting down.
TTAAATCAGATCAGAACTTCCAGGTCGCGCCGCCGTAGAAGGTACGGCCAGCCAGTGGAAAGCCGTAGCTCTGCTCGTAATCTTCGTCAAAGACGTTGTCGATGCCCAGGTAGAGATCGATAGCGCCGTTGGCAGCCGACTTATTGAGCTTGAAGTCGACCAGGAAAATATCCGACAACTCGTCCTGCTCGGTTTCGTCATAGTTATAATGGTAGCTATTGGCAATGTATTGCGCACCAGCATAAGCGGTCATACCCCAGAGCAGATTACAGGTCGATTCGAGAGTGACCTTGTGCTCGGGCCGGTACTGAAGCTCGTCCCTTTCGGTATCGCTCGATTTGTCCTCTGCACTCATGTAGGAATAGCTAGCACGCAGAAACAACCGATCAAAATAACGATTCTCTGCAGCAACTTCCACGCCGTAGAACTCGTATTCTTCGTAGTTCCGGCGTACATCATCAGCGTCTTTTTCAATGTAGTCTTCGATGTCGATATAAAAACCCGTCAAAGACAAAAGGGTCTTGGCAGGCAGCACCTGCTCGATACCAGCCTCATAGTGCCAAGTAGTCTCAGCAGTCAAATCATCATTTATTGTGCCATCTTCAGTGTCGTAAAGGTCACGAAGAGTAGGGAATCGCACTTTGCGAGCGTGGGAAGCCTTGAGACGGGTTCCATCAAAAAGGTCGTAAGTCAGGCCGACGAGGTAGGAGAAGTCTTGTTCGGTGTCGCTTTCACGATCCTGCCAATGAGCGCCCGCACCGAGAACCACACCGAGCTTGTCAAGAGGAGCAACTTCGTATTCAAGACTTGCCGAGTAGAGCTGAAAATCTCCGCTGTCAAGCTTTACACCATCACCATCTTCAGCTTCGTAATCATCGTCTTCCACCATCAAGCCGAGAGTCGCCCGGCCGTTATCCTGCAGATCGTAGGCTAGCTGCAGGTTGGCACCGGATATCTCTGTTTCAGAATAAACACTCTTACCCCTGTTAAGTGTGGTGTAAGTTTCATCGTACTCTTTTTCATCCGAATCAAGGGTATTGAAATAAGCCCAGCCCTTGACGCTCAGGGGACCTGCAAAGTTGTGACTAGCAGCCAACTGAACGTTTAATTCTTCGTCTTCCTGCCGTTGATATTTTATCGTTTTAGCAAAAGTGTCGCCCGATTTTTTCTTCTTATTGTAACCCTCTAGAGCACTCGGCATCTTGCCGCGCTCGCCCTTGAGGTAGCTAAAGGTCAGGCCGAGCAGGGTGGCGTCGGTCGGTTGATAGCCGAGGTTAGCGAAAAGGTTTTTACGATCACGGTCGCTATTTTCCCGCTCGTCACCGCCTTCAAATTCTTCCTCGCCGTAGTGATTGGAAAGCCGATAGGCCTCCCGCTCGTAGTAGCTGGCACTGACGAACATGTCGAATTTTTCCGTACCGTAAGAACCAGTGGCCCGCAGCAGGCTAGCATCGACTTCAGAAAGCTCGGTACCGACGGAACCGTGTGCGCCCTTGGTGCCTTTCTTAGTGATAATGTTGATGACCCCGGCGTTGCCGCCCGAGCCGTAAAGCTCGGAACCACCGCCGGTGGTAACGACAATCTCAGCAATATTCTCGACCGAAATCAGAGCCGGATCGAACTGGCCATCATTGGTTCCGTGAAATGGGGTGCCGTTGAGCAGCAGCTTGACGTGGCGGGTGCGAAAACCGCGCATATCAATACGCGGGGCTCCGTCGGCAGCGGTGCGAACCTGCACACCAGGCAGCATATTGATAGCCTCGTTGAGGCTACGTGCGCCGCGTTTTTCGATATCCGCGGCAGTTACCTTGTGAGTAGTACCGATCGCTTCGACCCCCGTTTTTTCACCGGAAACCACGACCTCACCGAGGCGAAACACGCCGTCATCGGCAGCCGTTGCCAGACCGACCGTTCCACTCATCATTGCTATTGCAGCCAGGACCGCAATAAATTGGTATTTCATACACCCTCCTTTTCATCATTCAAAAAAATAAAATCACACAAAGTTCGTCAAGATTAAAACGACCTCTCGTTATAACCATGGGAATATAAGGGCACCAGCAATCGTTGTCAAGAAACGAATACAACGAAACTTAAGCTACTGCAATTATTGTGATTTTTTATTGCAACTCCTTTACTTGGTGCTCACCAGCACTTCCCCATCTCATTTTTAACTCAACGCAAAAAACACTCCCTTGCCATAAACCGTTATACTTTAATCATTGGCTCAACAAATTTAGATATGGAGGAGTTCCATGCAATCAAAGATCATCGGCCCAGCCCGCTGCCTTTTTACTGTACTGCTCGGCTGCCTGTTAGTGGCCCAAACGGCTATAGCTGCCGTGCCAGCCAAACCAGAAATCAAGGAAAGCACAGTACGAGCCTGCGTTATTGGCGGTATGACCATAACCGGCTTGTGGGACGTGGTCGTGCAACGCTTCGAAGACAAGACCGACTATCGGGTCGATTTGGTCGCCACCGGCCCTCGGCCAACAATTTCGGAAGCCTTTCGCAGTGGCGAAGCGGACTTCTTAGTCATGCATGCTGGCGACATCACCACCGACCTGGTGGCTGACGGTCACGGCATCAACATGCGCCCTTGCGCCCGCAACGATTTAGTTATTTACGGTCCGGAATCCGACCCGGCCGGTATTCGCGGCCTCAAGGACGGAGCCGAAGCCCTGAAGCGCATCGCTGCCACAAAAAGCACCTTTGTCGACGTTAACAGCAACGGACCCCGCGAAGTCGGCCACACCCTGTGGAAACGGGCAAAAACCCGCCCGATCGGGTCTTGGTTTATCCAGGACGAAGCTCCCTACGCTGGAGACATTCCGCTCTTTAGCGCAAACAAAGAGGCCTATTTTATCTTTGGCCGCATGCCCTCTGTGTTGGAAAAGCATCCCTTTGGCAAAGCACAGATTCTAGTCGACCAAGACCCTACCATGCGCCGCCCCTACATCCTCATGGAAGCCAATCCGGCTCGCCACCCTAATATCAACCATGCAGGCGCCAAGGCTCTGGCCGACTTTATCCTGTCACCTGAAATGCAGAACTTTATGGCTCACTTCGGCAAAGACCAAACGGGCGGTTTTCCCTTCTTCTACCCGGTTTGGCCCATCGGTCCAGCCATGCACCCTTAACTTTTGCTTAATTATCCTGGCGGAAAGCCCCTCGGCTTCCCGCCAGCCCTTGCAACACCGCTTTTCCCAGGACATTTCCCCTTTGATTTTCCCTACCTGAGTTGCTATCTTGTTAGGCCTGCAAGCCGATGGCCCACCGGCCTCGGCCATCCCCCTTTATTTGACACCTAAGGAGCTACCATGCGCCGCTTCGTCCTCTGTCTGGCGAGCAATGCCGGACTCGGCTACAGCCCCATCGCCTCCGGCACCGTCGGCACTCTGGCCGGAATACCGGCTTTTTACCTGATGGCGACCCTGCCGGCGCCCCTCTATATTCTTACCTGGTGCGCCCTGCTCTGCCTCTCCTTCTGGGTGGCCGGAGCGGCCGGCCACATCTATGGTGAGGCCGATGATGGCCGCATTGTCATCGATGAGTTGGTCGGTTACCTGGTTACAGTGGCCCTGCTACCCTTTTCTTGGACCAATGCCTTGCTCGGCTTCGTTCTATTCCGCATCTTCGACATCGTTAAACCAGCACCGGCCTCCTGGTTCGACAGGCGCATGAAAAACGGCTACGGTGTCGTTTTGGACGATGTGGTTGCCGGCCTCTACGGTGCTCTGGCCTTGCGCCTTGGCCTGTTTCTTTGGACATTTTTTCTGGAGGGCCGAGCATGAGTCTCAATATTGCGGTACTGGCCACCGGCGATGAACTAATCAACGGCGAAATGGCCGACACTAACACCTCACGTATCGCCAACATCCTTGGCGCTCAAGGCTATATCATACGGGAATCCCGAGTGGTGGGCGATGTGGAGGAAGAGATCGAAAGAGGCCTATGTGACCTGGCCAATCGAAGGGAAGTGGTCATCGTCACCGGCGGCCTCGGCCCCACCGAAGACGATCTGACCGCGCGGATCGCCGCCCGAGCCTTCGATCGACGTCTGGTTCTCAACGATGAAGCCCTAGCCCAGATTCGCTCTTTTTTTACCCACCGCAACATGGAGATGAATCCCCGCAACGAAAAGCAGGCGCTACTACCGTTCAAATCGACCATCCTCGGCAATCGCCTGGGCACCGCCCCCGGCTTCACCCTGCATCAGCAGAACTGCGATCTATTTTTTCTGCCGGGAGTACCCAAGGAAATGGTCGACATGCTCGAACAGCAGGTACTGCCCCGAATGCAACAACGCAGCGGCGGCAGCACTCCCCTGCAGGAGCGCATCCTCAAGGTGTTCGGCCTTTCGGAGCCACGAGTCGAAGAATTGTTCGACGCCCAGATCCTGCCTGCAGGAGTCGCCTTGGCCTTCGGCGTTGATTTCCCCTTCGTCCATGTCAAGCTCCGGGCCAGCGGCGAAGATGCCGACAGCCTGCTCGACCGGGCCGAGCTACAAGCTCGCCAGCTGCTGGAACCCTATGTTTTTGCCACCGGCCAGGAGACCCTGCCCGGCAATGTCGGACGCATGCTCACCGATGCGGGATTGACCATTGCTCTGGCCGAATCGTGTACCGGCGGAGAGGTCTCCCGCATGCTTACCGAACTGCCCGGCGCCTCGGCCTTTTTCGAACGGGGTGCAGTGACCTACTCCAATACGGCCAAACACGAGTGGCTACAGGTGTCCCCCGCGATTTTGCAAAACCCCGGTGCGGTCAGCGAAGCATGCGCCCTAGCCATGGCGCAAGGCATTCGCTCCGCAGCCGGCAGCGATTTGGGCCTATCCATCACCGGCATTGCCGGCCCCGATGGCGGCACACCGCAAAAACCGGTCGGCACAGTGTTTCTCGCTCTCTGCGACGGCCAAACGGAGAAGGTAAAGGGCTACCGTTTCAACGGCGATCGAGAAAAAATTCGCCGCATGGCCAGCTGCATGGCACTAGAATGGGTGCGCCGCTACCTGAGCGACCGGCTATGAGCAGCGGAGCGAGTTAATGCCGACCATGACCAAGCTACGTGCCTTTATCGCACTGCCCCTGCCAGAAGCCACCCTGCGGATCATTGCCAAGCTGCAACAGGAACTGGCAACAGCCCTACCGGGAATACGTTGGATGAAGCCGGCAACAATCCATTTGACCCTGGCCTTCCTCGGTGATATTGCAGAAGATTCCCTTGAAAAGCTCGGCACTTCTATGCTATCGATAGGTGGTTTACAGCCTCCTGTCACAGCAACATTTTCCGGGCTCGGTGCCTTTCCTTCCTGCCACAGACCACGGGTGGTCTGGCTAGGTCTTGACGGCGGCAACACCTTGAATCAGCTACGTCGAGCCGTAAAGGCCGAGCTGGACATCCTGCAGCTACCGATTGACGTGAGACCCTTTGTGCCCCATCTAACCCTCGGCCGCAGCCGAAAGATCGTTCCCTGCGCCGAGCGAATACTCGATTCCTTTAGTGACCGGTACTACGCTAGTACTCAGCTCGAACAACTGGTTCTCTATGAAAGTCGACTCGGCCCCCGAGGCGCTCGGCATCGGCCTCGATACACGGTGCAGCTTTCCGGATCACAACCCTAAAGCGACCTTTAACCACCAAAGGATTTCAACCATATGAGCGACAATAACCGCGATCGCGCCATCGACCTGGCCATGAGCCAGATTGAAAAACAGTTCGGCAAGGGCAGCATCATGCGCCTCGGCGAAGACTGCGCCATGCCCGACATCGAGGTCATCCCCACCGGGGCCCTGAGCATCGATTTGGCCCTCGGCGTCGGCGGCATCCCCCGCGGCCGCATTACCGAAATCTATGGTCCTGAATCCTCGGGCAAGACGACCTTGGCCCTGCATATTGTCGCTGAAGCCCAAAAAAAAGGAGGCATCGCTGCCTTTGTAGATGCCGAGCACGCCTTGGACATCAGCTACGCTCGCAAACTGGGCGTCAAGACCGACGACCTGCTGGTCTCCCAACCCGACACCGGCGAACAGGCTCTTGAAATTACCGAGGTCTTGGTGCGCAGTGGCGCTATCGACGTGCTGGTAGTCGACTCCGTTGCGGCCCTGGTGCCGCGGGCCGAAATCGAAGGAGAGATGGGTGACTCTCATATGGGTTTGCAGGCACGACTCATGTCCCAGGCTCTGCGGAAACTGACCGGAACCATCAGCAAATCGAACTGCAGTCTGATCTTTATTAATCAGATCCGCATGAAAATCGGCGTCATGTTCGGCAACCCGGAAACCACCACTGGCGGCAACGCCCTCAAGTTTTATTCGTCAATACGCATGGACATCCGCCGTATCGCCGCCCTCAAACAGGGCCAGGATGTGATCGGCAACCGTACCCGGGTCAAAGTGGTCAAGAACAAGGTCGCGCCTCCCTTTAAGGAGGCCGAATTCGACATCATGTACGGAGAAGGCATCTCCCGCGAGGGAGACCTGGTCGACCTCGGCGCCGCCCACGACATTATTGATAAGAGCGGCGCCTGGTATTCCTTTGAAGGCGAGCGCATCGGTCAGGGTCGAGAAAACGCTAAGCAGTTTCTGCGTGAACACCCCGACATGGGCCTGATTATCGAACAAAAACTCTTTGAGCACTTCGGCCTGGCAACGCCGGCCGCCATTGCAGCGGATGCAGATCATGGAACTAAATGAGATCCTCGTTGTAGCGATTAAAGCCAAGGCTTCGGATATTCACATCAAGCCGGGATTGCCGCCCATCTACCGTATCGACGGCGCCCTGCGGCCACTACCCAAGGCCGAGCGGCTCAGCGCCGACGACACCCGACAGATGGCCTTTGCCATCATGAACGAGAAACGCCGAGCCCAGTTCGAAGAAACCCACGAGATCGACATGGCCTATGGTGTTCCCGGCCTAGGTCGATTCCGTGCCAATGTCTTCAGCCAGCGCGGCAGCATCACCATGGTGTTTCGCGTCATCCCCTTTATAACCCCCAAACTGGATGACTTGGTTCTACCGCCGGTGATCAAGAAGATCACCATGGAACACCGCGGGCTAGTATTGGTTACCGGTGCCACAGGTTCCGGTAAATCAACCACCCTTGCGGCGATGATCGACCACATCAACCGCCAGCGCACCGTACATATTATTACCGTGGAAGATCCGATCGAGTTCCTTCACAAGGACCGCAAGTCGATCATCAATCAACGGGAAATCGGTAGTGATACTGAAAATTTCCCCACCGCCCTTAAATATGCCCTGCGCCAAGACCCGGATGTAATCCTGATCGGCGAGATGCGCGATCAGGAGACGGTAGAGACAGCACTGCACGCCGCTGAGACTGGCCACCTGGTGCTAGCCACTCTGCATACCGTCGACGCACCGGAGTCGATCAACCGTATCATTTCAGTGTTTCCGCCCCATCAGCACCGCCAGATTCGCGCCCAGTTATCCGGCATCCTCAAGGCGGTCATCTCCCAGCGACTGGTGCCGCGGGCAGACGGCAAGGGCCGAGTTCCAGCCGTGGAGATCATGGTTTCCACGGCCCGTACCCGTGACCTCATTGACGACCGGGAAAAGACTAAACTGCTGCGAGACACGATTCAGCAGGGTTACGTTTCCTACGGCATGCAGACCTTCGACCAATCACTGATGACCCTTTACAAGCAAAAACTTATCACCTTTGAAGAGGCCCTACGCCAGAGCTCCAACCCTGACGACTTCCAGCTCAAGGCCTCCGGCATCTCCTCTACCTCCGATTTAAGTTGGGATGCTTTCGAGCAGTCCCACGAACCAACCCAAGAGGACGAGGCGGCACTGCCGCCCCAGGTTAATGACCAGGAATGATGCCTTCAATGCTGCACTGCGGTTACTGAAGACCCGCGAACGGAGTGAAAAAGAACTAGCGTCAAGACTGCAACGCAAAGGCTTTGAAGCGGAGATCATCGTCTCCACAGTGGATCGCTGCCGGGAATACGGCTATGTCGACGATGCTCGCTTTGCCCGTTGCAAAGCCCGCCATTTGCTTACCAGTGGCCGGGCTGTCGGTGGGCGATTGCGACGGGAGTTGCAACTTGCAGGCGTCGGCGAAGAACTTGCCGAGCAAACCCTGGCAGAACTGAAAGAGGACTTCAGCGAAGAAACGCTGCTCACCGAATTGTTCGAACGACGCTATGCTTCCTTTGACTATGGCCAAGCGGACGACCGGGAAAAACGCCGGGTCATCAATTATTTTTTACGCCGAGGCTTCGCCTTGGCTACCGTACTGGAACAACTAAAAAAACAATGAGACTGTTAAGCAACATTTCGACCTGCAAGGCGTAGTGAATTATCAGCGGTGAAGGCATACACCGCATATCAACGCGCTGGGAAAACACTGCAACGCCGTAAGTCGGACTTTTTGCAACATCATCAAGAAAGGTAACAGAGACCGCCCATGCTCACAGCCAACGAAATTCGCAGCCAATTTTTACGCTTTTTCGAGGAGCGCAACCATACCCTGGTCCCGTCCTCGCCGTTGATCCCCCATAACGATCCGACCCTGCTGTTCATCAATGCCGGAATGAACCAGTTCAAGGACGTTTTTCTCGGCCGCGAAAAGCGCGACTACGTGCGCGCCTCCTCTGCCCAGAAATGTGTTCGAGCCGGCGGTAAACATAATGACCTGGAAAATGTCGGTCGGACCGCCCGTCACCACACCTTTTTCGAGATGCTCGGCAACTTCTCCTTTGGCGATTACTTCAAAGAAGACGCCATCCGCCATGCCTGGGAATTTCTCACCGCAGAGATGAAACTACCAGTCGACAAACTATGGATCACCGTGTTTCAAGATGACGATGAAGCCTTTGCCATCTGGCGTGATCAGATCGGTGTGCCGGAAGAGCGGCTCATTCGCATGGATGAAAAGGACAACTTCTGGTCTATGGGTGACACCGGTCCCTGCGGCCCCTGCTCGGAGATTCACATCGATCAGGGCGAATCGATGGCCTGTGGTCCCGATTGCGGCATTGGCAGCTGCGACTGCGACCGTTACCTGGAACTATGGAATCTGGTCTTCATGCAGTTCGACCGCAGCGCCGACGGTGTATTAAACCCGCTGCCGAAGCCTTCCATCGACACAGGCATGGGCCTGGAGCGCATCGCCGCCGTGGTTCAAGGAGTACAGAGCAACTACGACTGCGATCTACTGCGTGGCATTATCGCCTATATCGAGGAACTGGCCGGCAAGAAGTACGGTGACGACGAGGAGCAGGATGTCTCCATGCGGGTCATCGCCGACCACAGCAGGGCCACCGCCTTTCTCATCGCCGACGGCGTGCTACCGAGCAACGAAGGGCGCGGTTACGTACTGCGGCGCATCATGCGCCGTGCCGCCCGTCATGCCAAGATGCTGGGTTTCGAAAAACCGGTCCTTTACAAAACCACCGTTTTTGTTCTTGAATCGATGGCCGAGGCCTATCCGGAAATGGCCCAACGCACCGACTACGTAGCCAAGGTGGTCAAGAACGAAGAAGAGCGTTTCATACAGACCCTGGACAACGGCCTGCGCATCTTGACCGACGAGGTCGCCCTTCTGCAACAGCAGAAACAGACCGTCCTTCCCGGCGAGATCGCCTTTCGCCTTTACGACACGTTTGGCTTTCCCCTCGACCTGACCGCCGATATCGTGGCCGCCGAGGGATTTAGCATCGACGAAGCAGGTTTTAACAGTGCAATGGAAAAGCAGCGCCGCATGGCCCGCGAGCACTGGAAAGGCTCTGGCGAAGAAGCCGTTTCCGGCATCTACCGGCAATTGGTCGAAGATGGTCTGCACAGCGAATTTACCGGTTACGATAACCTCACCGGCAATGCTGAGATTGTCGCCATTTTACAGGACGGCCAGCCGGTGACCCACGCCGACCAGGGCAGCGAGATAGAGATTGTCACCACCGCCACACCCTTCTACGGCGAATCAGGTGGCCAAGCCGGAGACCGGGGCGAACTGACCACGGCCACCGGCATGATGGCGATCAGCGACACCAAAAAGCCGCTGCCGGAACTGACAGTACATGTAGGAAAGATTATTTCCGGCCGTCTCGCCAAGGGCGCTACCGCAGAATTAAAGGTCGATGAGACCCTGCGCCAGGCTACCGCTCTCAACCACACCTGTACCCATATTCTACAAAAGGTGCTGGTCGAAACCCTCGGTGAACACGTTCAACAAGCCGGCTCGCTAGTGACACCCGAGCGGTTGCGCTTTGACTTCATTCACTTCTCGGCTATGACCGCTGAGGAAATTGCTCAGATCGAAGAGCAAGTCAACCGGCGTATCCGCAACAACCTGCGAGTTTCCACCCAGGAAATGTCTACCGACGAAGCAGTTGCTGCCGGGGCTACGGCCCTGTTCGGCGAAAAATACGGTAATGCGGTGCGAGTGGTGCGGGTTGGCGACTTCAGTATGGAATTGTGTGGTGGCACCCATACCAACGCCTCAGGGGACATCGGCCTGTTCAAAATCGTACAGGAAACCGGCATCGCTGCCGGCGTGCGCCGCATTGAAGCGACGACCGGCGTCAAGGCCCTGGAGCTGATCACGCAACAGGAACAGACACTCGACCAGTTGGCGTCCTTGATCAAAACCGACCGACCGCAACTGGAAACCCGGCTGCGCAAGCTGCTGGAACGACAAAAAGAGCTAGAACGTGAGGTGGAATCCTTGCAAGGCAAGCTCAACGCCGACCAAGCGGGCGACCTGCTCAACCAGGCCAGCGATGTAGCCGGCATCCAGCTAGTCTGCGGCCGAGCCGACAACCTCGATGGCAAGGCTCTGCGCGAGCTCGCTGACCAGGTTCGCGACCGCATGGAATCAGGCGTGTTGATTCTTGCCAGCGCCCATGGTGGTAAAGCAGGCTTACTGGTTGCCGTCACCAAAGATCTGACCAAACGCCTGCAGGCCGGGGCACTGATCAAGCAGTTAGCCGCTATGGTTGGTGGCGGCGGTGGCGGTCGGCCCGATCTGGCTCAAGCTGGCGGCAGTAAGCCGGAGCAGCTCAGTGAAGCCTTGGCTGCCGCACCGGGGCTGATTACTGAGATGCTGGAAACGGCTTAGGCAAAGAGGTAACCAGCGCGGTGCCGGATGCAATCTGACCAATCAAGGACAAAACCGGCGGGTCGCATCCCGCCAGACGCCCTACTTTTTGTCCAAGCCAACAAAAAGTAGGCAAAAAATGGCTACCACTGCGTGGAGCGGTTGGTTGTCGGGGCGGGAGGAAGCAACGACCAATACTCCGTTCCGCAACGTTGGTGCTTTCATTGCCGCGCCTCCCCTTGCGACGGTTGGCTTCAAAGGCACTCGGTCCGCATCCCTTGCAGAGATAGGGCTATGTTTTGCTGGTGTAAAAGACTTTAAAACTAACCACAAGCCATACAGAAGCCCTTGCGTTACTGCGGGTGTTCCCGGCCGAGCCCGGCAAACTAAGGGTTTGTACTGTCAGACCAGTTCTACTGAAAATCTATTGCCAAAAAGGACGGAGAAAGCCATGAAGGGAACCATTGTTCGCACCGCCGAGCAGGAAGAATACGCCCACCCGACCCATGATCGCTTCTTTTTACGCGATGTGGTAACTGCGGCCCTTAACCCTGCTCTCTCCGTGCATCGGGGACGCATTGAAGTCGGCGGCGAGATTCGTCCCCATACCCACGATCAGCAGGCAGAAACCTTCTACATCCTTGGGGGTGAAGCGCTCTGCACCATGAACGGCAAAGAAACTCAACTCACCGCCGGCTGCTGCGTGGTGGCACCTGCGGGGGTCTCCCACAACCTGAAGAACGTCGGCGAAGAGCCGGTCGAACTACTGGCCCTCTTTACCCCGCCCCTAAAGTAATTCTCCCATTTATTAAACAAGCAACGGCCGACACCCATTTTTGAGGCTGTCGGCGGTTGCTTGTTATCTTCTCTATTTGTCCCAGACACAATCTAAACAGCACCGAGATCCATGGCTGTAACCGAACAGATCCCATCCCAACTTTTCAGCCCCACTTAATTCAGCAACCTGATGTGCTCGCGGCCAGTTTCTACCGCCCTTGGCAAAGATCCGGGTCTTTGCCATTTTTCTTTTTTTTAGCCTTGGGCATGTGTTAGAATGTCCCCTATTTTTGCAAAATGTTCATCAACCTGAAAAGAGACTATGGATATTCGCGGAACAACTATCATCTGCGTGCGTAAAGATGACCAGGTCGCCATGGCTGGCGACGGCCAGGTGACCTTAGGTAACACGATCATGAAACATACGGCGCGCAAGATTCGCCGCATGTACAATGAGCAAATTCTGGCCGGCTTTGCCGGTAGTACCGCAGACGCCTTCACCCTCTTTGAAAAGTTCGAGGCCAAAGTGCAGGAATTCCGCGGCAATCTTCCCAAGGCGGCGGTAGCCTTAGCCAAGGACTGGCGCACCGATCAGATTCTGCGCAAGCTGGAGGCGCTACTCATCGTTGCCGATAACGAGACGACCCTGGTGTTGTCCGGCTCGGGTGACGTAATTGAACCGGATGACGGCATTGCCGCTATCGGTTCCGGCGGCCCATTCGCTCAGGCTGCGGCCAAAGCCCTGCGGAGTCATTCGCAGCTTGGTGCCAAGCAGATCGCTGAAGAATCGCTGAAGATCGCCGCAGAGATCTGCATTTATACCAACGATCACATTGCTTCGGAGAGTCTACCGTGACCAACTTCACTCCACGGGAAATCGTCTCTGAACTCGACCGCCATATCATCGGCCAGAACAACGCCAAACGAGCGGTGGCCATCGCCCTGCGTAACCGCTGGCGGCGCCAGCAGGTGTCCGATGACCTACGCGACGAGATCGTACCGAAAAACATCATCATGATCGGTGCCACCGGCGTCGGCAAAACAGAAATCGCCCGAAGATTGGCCAAGTTGGCTCAAGCGCCCTTTATCAAGGTCGAAGCGAGCAAATTCACAGAAGTCGGCTATGTCGGTCGTGACGTCGAGAGCATGGTTCGCGACCTGGTAGACTTAGCAGTGATTATGGTCCGCGACGAGGAAGCCAGAGCAGTGCGTATCAAGGCCGAAGATGCTGCTGAGGAACGACTACTCGACCTGCTGCTGCCTGGGACCAACGATTCAGAACTGGACGAAGACGACAGCACAAGCGGCACTCGCGACAAGCTACGCAAATTACTGCGCCGTGGCGACCTAGACGAGCGCCCGGTAGAGATCGAAATCCAGAGCGCCAAGATGCCGTCCATGGAAATCTTTTCTCCGCAAGGCACCGAGGAAATGGGTTTCAACATCAAGGAGATGTTCGGCAACCTGTTCCCTAAGCAGACCAAACAACGTAAATTCAAGGTCAGCGAGGCCCGCGAACTGCTTATTGAAGAAGAAGCCGAGCGGCTGGTTGACATGGACAAAGTCAATACCTTGGCCAAAGAGCGAGTCGAACAGAGCGGCATCATCTTCATCGATGAGATCGACAAGATTGCTGGTCAAAGAAGCCGCCAGGGGCCCGACGTATCTCGCGAAGGGGTGCAGCGGGACATCTTGCCCATCGTCGAAGGTTGCACGGTCAACACCAAGTACGGCCCGGTCAAGACCGACCACGTGCTGTTTATTGCGGCCGGCGCTTTTCACATTTCTAAGCCCTCGGATCTGATCCCCGAATTGCAAGGACGCTTCCCGATCCGGGTGGAGCTGGAGAATCTCGGCGAGGAGGAATTCATTCGTATCCTCACCGAACCGCAAAACGCCCTTACTCTCCAATACCGGGCCTTATTGGCCACGGAGGGCATCGAGTTGACCTTCGGTGACGACGCGATACGTGAAATTGCCCGCATCGCCACCCTGGTCAATGATCGAACCGAAAACATCGGAGCCCGCAGATTGCACACTATTCTGGAAAAGCTTCTTGAGGATCTGTCCTTCGAAGCGCCAGAGCGCCAGGAACAGTCTGTGGTTATCGACGCCGACAATGTTCGTCGGCATCTGGCGGATATTGCCCAGGACGAAGATCTGTCGCGATATATTTTATAATCCAGGCCCCTTGGCTCAAAGAACAAAACCGACGTACCCATTAGTTATTTAAGCATCCAATCTTGGAAAGAATTCGAGCATGGAAGAACTGATCAGAAAAGCGGGAGTGTTAATGGAAGCGCTGCCCTATATCAAGCGCTTTGCCAACAAGACTATCGTCATCAAGTACGGCGGCAACGCCATGGTCGAAGACCAGCTCAAACGGGGCTTTGCCAAGGATATCGTTCTGCTCAAGTACATCGGCCTGAATCCGGTCGTCGTTCACGGTGGCGGCCCACAGATCGGCAAAGTTCTGGCGGCCATGGGTAAAGATACCCGCTTTGTTCAGGGTATGCGAGTCACCGATGCGGAAACCATGGATGTGGTGGAGATGGTGCTGGGCGGCAAGGTCAACAAGGAGATTGTTGCCAACATCAACAGCCACGACGGGCAGGCCGTTGGCTTGAGTGGCAAGGATGGCCGACTGATCGTAGCGCGCAAGTTGGAGGTCAAAGCTCTCAACCCCGAGACCCTGACCTCGGAGATCATCGATGTCGGAATGGTCGGCGAAGTCGAGCAGATCAACCCAGCGATCATCAACGCCCTGGAAGACAGCGGCTTCATTCCGGTTATCGCCCCGGTGGGAGTAGGCCTAGACGGCGAAACCTACAACATTAACGCCGACCTGGTGGCCGGTCGTATTGCCGGTGCCTTGAGAGCGGAAAAACTCATCCTGCTGACCGATATCGAAGGGGTCAAGGACAAGAACGGCGATCTGATTTCCACCATCGATATCGACCGCGCTCCTGACCTGATCAATGACGGCACCATCAGCGGCGGCATGATCCCGAAGATCAACTGTTGCTGCGACGCCGTCAGCGAAGGGGTACACAAAGCTCACATCATCGACGGACGGGTGGAACATGCCTGTCTGCTGGAAATTTTTACCGACAAAGGGATCGGCACTGCCGTAGGGAGGTTTGCCTGATGACTGCTTCTGAAGAATGGATTGCCCGGGGCAACAAACACGTAGCCAAGACCTATGGCCGCTATCCACTGGTGGCTGAGCGTGGCGAGGGCTGCCGATTGTGGGATGTAGACGGCAAAAGCTATCTCGATTTTCTTGCCGGGGTGGCCGTCAACAACCTCGGCCACTGCCATCCCAAGGTGGTAGCCGCCCTGCAGAAACAAGCCGCGCAGCTGATCCACTGCTCCAACTTTTATCATATTCCCGCCCAGACCGAGCTGGCCGAACTGCTGTGCCAGCACTCTTTTGGCGACCGGGTATTTTTCTGCAACAGCGGCGCCGAAGCCAACGAAGCGGCAATGAAGCTGGTGCGCAAGTACAGTGCAGAAAAGTACGGTTCCAATCGCTTCGAGGTTATTACCGCAATAGCTTCCTTTCACGGCCGTACCATCGGCACCATCAGCGCCACCGGCCAAGACAAGGTCAAAGCCGGCTTCAATCCTTTGCTACCCGGTTTTCACTACGTGCCCTTCGGTGATGCTGAAGCTCTGCGCAAATCCATCACACCTAAGATCTGCGCGGTAATGCTGGAACCGGTACAGGGTGAGGGAGGCGTACGAGTGGCGCCCCCGGGATATCTTGCCGAGGTACGACAGATCTGCGATGAACACGACCTGTTGCTGATTTTCGACGAGGTTCAGGTCGGTTGCGGCCGTACCGGTTCCCTCTTCGCCTATGAGCAGGATGACGTGGCCCCCGATGTCCTGACCCTGGCCAAAGCCCTGGCTGGCGGTCCGCCCATCGGTGCCATGGTCACCACAGAAAAAGCCGCCGAATGCTTCGGCCCCGGCACCCACGGCTCCACCTTTGGCGGTAACCCGCTGATGAGCCATACCGCCCTGGTCGCCATGCGCACCTTGCTCGAAGACGGTGTGCTCGACAACTGTGTCGCCATGGGCGACTACCTGCGTAAGAGTCTGGAAGACCTGCGAGACCGTTACCCCTTTATCACTGAAGTACGGGGCCGGGGTCTGATTCTCGGCATGGAACTGACCATTCCAGGTGCCGACATTGTTTCTGAAGCTCTGCAACAGGGTCTATTGATCAATTGCACCGCCAACACCGTGCTGCGCTTTTTGCCACCCCTGATCGTTACTCGCGAGGAAATTGACGAAGCGCTGACTATCTTGGACGGAATTCTGCAGGAAATTTGACAAAAAAAGGGCGGTAAACGCTAGTTCCGCCCCTTATTTAATTAGGAGGACTGATCGTGAAAAAAGATTTTCTCTGCCTCACCGACTGGACCCTTGAGGAATTGGAAAAGATTTTTGACCTGTCTCGAGAGTTGAAAGCCCTGCAAAAAAATGGCGAAAAGCATCGCCATCTTAAGGGTAAAACGCTGGGCATGTTATTCGAAAAGAGTTCCACCCGCACCCGGGTTTCTTTTGAAGTCGGCATGTACCAACTGGGCGGGCATGCCCTCTTTCTATCATCCAGCAACACCCAGATGGGACGCGGCGAACCGATCAAAGATACCGCTCGGGTTATGTCCCGCTACGTCGACGGCATCATGATCCGCACCTTTTCTCAGGCGGCGGTAGAAGAACTGGCCCAGCTCTCGGATATTCCGATCATCAACGGTCTGACCGACAGCTACCATCCCTGTCAGCTCATGGCCGACCTGTTCACCGTTATTGAGCATAAGGGCAACTACCGGGATTTGATTTACTGCTGGATTGGCGACGGCAACAACATGGCCAACAGCTGGATCAATGCCGCGGCGGTATTCGGTTTTGAACTGCGGATCGCCACCCCTGCCGGCTATGAACCCGATCCGCAGGTCATGGCCCGCGCCGAAAAGATGGGCGCTAAGGTCATCTACACCAACGATCCGTTGGAAGCTGCAAAGGGCGCCCAAGTACTGAATACCGATGTCTGGGCCAGCATGGGCCAGGAAGAGGAACAGAAGGAACGGGAAAAAGCCTTTGCCAATTTCCAGATCAACAGTCAGGTGGTTAACCTAGCCGATCCCGAGTGCATTGTGTTGCACTGTCTGCCGGCCCACCGCGACGAGGAAATTACCGACGAGGTCATCGAAGGCCCTCATTCTGTGGTCTTCGACGAAGCCGAGAATCGTCTGCATGTACAGAAGGCCATTATGGCCACCCTGATGGGCTAGCGTTCTGCGCAGCTAGTCCTTGCCTTCTTAATTCTGGCCCTTTTCGGCGCTGCCAGCGTTGCGCCAAATTGACTTAACGCGCGGCTAGGCCTGCGTTGACGACGCCTTGGCAACACCAAAAATGTCTCAGAATTCATTGTCGAGACTAACTGCACAAAACGCTTACCAACCTGGAGAGATCATGGAGATTCGTTGCCCCCACTGCGGGTTCAACAAAGATATTGCCGAGCAGGCCATTCCTGCCGACGTCCACCGGGTTAATTGCCCGAGCTGCGGGCAGTCGTTTCCCTTTGACAAACCACCTGCAGAGGTTCAACCACCTGCAGAGGTTCAACCACCTGCAGAGGTTCAACCACCTGCAGAGGTTCAACCGGCCCCAGAAGTTCAACCACCCCAAGAAAATGTCCCACCGGTAAAATTGCCGGAAGAGGTACTGGTCACTTGTACGGCCTGCAATCTGCGGCAGAAGGTCGCGGACCGCTGCCGCAATTGTGGCTTGACCCTGGTCGCACACGCCCTGCCGGATGGAGCCATTGTACAGCAGCAATACGCCGGTTTCTGGTTGCGGGTGGTGGCCTCCCTGTTGGACTCAGTAGTGGTTGTCATTCTGCAGGTTGTCTGCGGTTTTGTCCTCAGCGCCAGCGGCTCCCTTGTGGGTGGCCTCGGCAACGGCAACGGTTCCATGGCAGTGCTTATCTGGCTCTTTACCACGGTGCTCGGCCTGGCCTACTATATTATCTTTACCGGTTCCTGCGGACAGACCCTGGGCAAAATGGCCCTGCGCATCAAGGTCATCCACAAGGACGGCGGCGATCTCGGCTATGGCCGTGCGGCCCTGCGAGAGACCATCGGCAAATTCATCTCAGGCATCATCCTCGGCATCGGCTATCTGATGGTGGCCTTTGACGAGCGCAAACAGGGACTGCACGACAGAATTGCCAGCAGTTATGTGATCAAGCTCTAAACCGAAACAGGTAGACCAAGGCAACTCTTGGCCATTTTTGCAGCCCGTTGCCACCGTTTTATTTATATCAAGACAAACGCTTTAAAAAGCGACTCTATTTATAGATACAAGGAGATATATTCATGTCTAAAAAAGGTTCCGTCAAAAAAGCAGTCCTAGCCTACTCGGGAGGCCTCGACACCTCCATTATTTTGCGCTGGCTGATCGAGGAATATGGCTGTGAAGTCATCGCCTTTGCCGCTGACCTCGGCCAGGCCGAAGAGCTCGACGGCATTCCAGCTAAGGCCAAGCAGACCGGTGCCAGCAAATGCTACATCGAGGACCTGCGCGAGGAGTTCGTCCGCGACTTCGTCTTTCCCATGTTCCGCGCCAACGCCATCTACGAGGGACGCTACTTTCTCGGCACCTCCATCGCCCGGCCGCTGATCTCCAAGAAACAGATGGAGATCGCCGCCGCCGAAGGGGCCGATGCGGTCAGCCACGGCGCCACCGGCAAGGGGAACGACCAGGTGCGTTTCGAACTGGGCTATTACCACTTTGATCCCGAAATCAAGATCATCGCCCCCTGGCGGGAGTGGGACCTCAACAGCCGTGAGTCCTTGATTGCCTATGCCCAGAAGCACGGCATCCCCATCCCAGGAAACAAAAAACGCCCATGGAGCAGTGACCGTAACCTGCTGCACATCTCCTTCGAAGGGGGCATCCTCGAGGACCCCTGGGCCGAAGCCCCGGAAGAGATGTACCTGCTATCGGTCAGCCCCGAAAAAGCCCCGGATAAGCCGGAATACGTCGAGATTGAATTCCGTCACGGCGACCCGGTATCTATCGATGGCGAGGCCCTGTCCCCCGCCCAATTGCTGACCAAGCTCAACGAACTAGGTTGCAAGCACGGCATCGGCCGCGCCGACATCATGGAAAATAGATTCATCGGCATGAAGAGCCGCGGTGTCTATGAGACTCCCGGCGGCACGATCCTCGAAGAAGCTCATCGTGGTATCGAGCAGATCACCATGGACCGCGAAGTGCTGAACCTGCGCGACTCCATGATCCCCCGCTACGCTACCACGGTCTACAACGGATTCTGGTTCGCCCCCGAGCGGGAGGCCATGCAGGCCCTGATCGACGAAACCCAGAAGTGCGTCAATGGTATGGCCCGGGTCAAGCTCTACAAAGGCCACTGCCGTGTGGTGGGTCGTAAGTCCGAAACCGACAGCCTGTTCGATCCGGAAATCGCCACCTTCGAGGCTGACGAGGTCTACAACCAGGCCGACGCCGAAGGCTTCATTCGTCTGAATTCGTTGCGCCTGCGGGTTCGCAGCGCGATGAGGAAAAAACAGAACATGCCGATCTGAGTTGCCAAAGTTATATCGCCTGTTCTATGTAAATAGTTCAACACCGCGAACTTGCGGCTCGGCAGCGTCACAGGGGGTGTACCGGCATCTCGTTTAAGGTTTACGGTTTTTACCCCCTGTGAGTGCCGCCGAACGTAGGAATTTTCATCCGGAAAAGAAGGACGGATGTCTGAGCGCAGCGAGTTTTCGTCCTTCCCGGATTATAATCCCGCAGAGAGGGAACCCCGCAGGGGCCAACGGGGGGCCGCTTTCTTTTGGTTACTTTTCTTTCGTCGGCACAAAGAAAAGTAACCCGCCTGGCCGGGCGGAACCGGCCGACTTAAACGACTTTGACCTTTTTCCTCAGGACATCCGGCAAACCACCGAATGCTCTGTATCTATAAACTGGAGTACATTCACCATGAGCAAAAAACCCTGGGCCGGCCGTTTCACACAACCAACCGATGAATTTGTTGAGGCATTTACCGCCTCTATCGATTTCGATCAGCGCCTTTACCGCTATGATATTCAGGGGTCCATCGCCCATGCACGCATGCTGGCGAAACAGAATATCATCACCGATGAAGAAGCGCAGACCATCGTAACCGGCTTAGAGTCGATTCAGATCGATATTGAGGCGGGTAACTTTGAGTTTTCCGTATCTCTTGAAGATATCCATATGAACATCGAAGCGCAGCTTATCGAGCGCATCGGATCAGTGGGCGGCAAACTCCACACGGCCCGCTCCCGTAACGACCAAGTCGCACTGGATATACGCCTTTACCTGCGGGATGAATTGCAAACGATTCAAGGCTATCTGAATAAATTGCAAGAATCCTTGCTTAACCAGGCGGATAGCAACCTATCGGTGATCATGCCCGGGTATACTCATCTGCAAACGGCCCAGCCGGTGCTCTTTTCCCACCACATGCTGGCCTACTACGAGATGTTGCGCCGCGACGCCGGTCGACTCAAAGATCTGTTCAAGCGCCTCAACCTAATGCCCCTGGGAGCTGGGGCTTTGGCTGGAACCACCTTCCCCATCGACCGGGAATTCGTTGCTGAACAACTCGGTTTTGATGGCGTGACCCGCAACAGTCTCGATTCGGTTTCCGACCGGGACTTCGCCTTGGAATTCTGCGGTGCTTCGTCCATCCTGATGATGCACCTCTCGCGTCTCTCCGAAGAACTAATCATCTGGTCCAGCGCCGACTTTAATTTTATCTCCCTCTCCGATTCCTTCTGCACCGGCAGCTCGATCATGCCGCAAAAAAAGAATCCCGACGTACCGGAACTAGTGCGAGGCAAAACCGGTCGGGTCTACGGTAATATGGTGAGCCTGCTGACGGTGATGAAAGCCCTGCCACTGGCTTACAATAAGGACATGCAGGAAGACAAGGAGCCGCTGTTCGATACGTTGGACACGGTCAAAGGAAGCCTCAAGGTTTTCGCCGACATGATCGCCCAACTCACCGTGAATGCGGACAACATGCGGGAAGCGGCAGCACGGGGCTTCTCCACGGCCACCGATGTAGCCGACTATGTGGTGCGCAAAGGCATCCCCTTTCGCGATGCTCACGAAATCGTCGGTAAGACAGTTCGTTACTGCATCGAAAACGACAAGGACATTCCCGAATTGAGCCTTGAAGAGTTCCGCTCTTTCTCAGAGCACATCGATGCCGATATCTACGACTATGTTACCCTGGACGCATCGGTCAATGCTCGTCGTGCCACCGGCGGAACCGCCCGCGAGGCAGTGCAGAGGGAGATCGATCGGGCTCGCCAGGAGAGGTCCGAAAGGGCTTAATACCATGAATTGTCGACTACGCTCCGTCACTCTGACGCTAACTCTTCTACTGCTGATTCTACTGGTCGGCTGCGGCACCAAGGGACCGGTGCTACCACTGGCGCAACCGTTGCCAGCGGCGCCGCCGGAGATGACCCTGCACCAGCAGGGTGATGGCCTGCTCCTCAGCTGGAGCATTCCCCGCACTAATCAGGACGGCAGCGAGTTGACCGATCTGGCCGGGTTCCGCATCTATCGACAGAGCTTCGATCCCGTGGAAGACTGCCCCGACTGTCGGGACAACGCGCCCCTATGGAGGCTGGTAGAACTCGACTACCTGAGACACACCCAGCGCCGCAGTGGCCGGCTGTTTCTACTCGACAACGGCCTTGAAGCAGGCCAGGCTTATAGCTACAAAATAGTGCCTTTTAATCGCTGGGGCCAGGATGGGCCGCCCATCGAGCGACGTCAGACTCTTGCTATGCCTCCTCCGGCTCCCACTGCACCTAAGGCGAAAAAACAAGACAGTGGTCTGCAACTCAGCTGGCAAGCTGCAGAGTTGCCAGAGGGTATGGAACTCGTCGGCTACCAGGTCTATCGCCGCCGTCCCGGAAGGGCCTTCGACGCCGCCCCCCGCAACGACAAGCTGCTCAGCCAGCCGCGTTTTATGGATAGCGGTTTTGAAGCAGAGCACAGTTACGTCTATGCCATCCGCACTGTCGCGCAACAGGCAGAACAGGTGCTGGAAAGTGTCCTTTCGGAGACTCTGGTCGTCACACCATAGGCAACTTTGACTTCCCCGGCGAGCCAGCATTGAGGATTCTTTTTTTCAACTTAAGCTACTAATATTTTTGTTCGCCTACTTTTCTTCATAGTTTCGCTAGCGAATTTCAGGAGAGCTCCCATGAATCACTTTCAGTACCAGGGAAACGACCTTTATTGCGAAGAGGTTCCCGTCAAGGACATCGCAGCACAGGTTGGCACCCCCTTCTACCTCTATTCCCATGCCACTCTGAGCCGCCATATGGAGGCCTTCACTTCGGCTTTTGCCAGCGTCCCCCATATCGTTTGCTATTCCATCAAGGCCAATAGCAACCTGGCAGTGCTCAAGACCTTTGTCTCTCTCGGCGCTGGTTTTGACATGGTTTCTGGCGGGGAGCTGTTTCGCGCCCAACAGGTCGGTTGCGATCCGCAAAAAATCGTCTATTCCGGCGTGGGCAAAACTGAGCCAGAGATCGAAGCAGCCCTCAACGCTGGCATCCTGATGTTCAATGTCGAATCGCCTCAGGAGCTGGAGACCATCGACCGGGTCGCCGGACGGCTCGGCAAGAAGGCCGGTATCGCTATTCGTGTCAATCCCGATGTTGATCCCCAGACCCACCCCTATATCTCCACCGGAATGAAACAAGCCAAGTTCGGCATCAACATTAGCCAAGCGCTGGAAGATTACCGCCGCGCCGCTGCCATGCCCAACCTGGAGGTAATCGGTGTCGATTGCCACATCGGCAGCCAGTTGACCAAACTGTCACCCTTTGTCGATGCCATCAAAAAAATTCGCCAACTGGTTGAAACTCTTCAGCAAGAAGGCTTCGCCATTAAATATCTCGATTTGGGCGGCGGCCTGGGTATCACCTATGATGACGAAGAACCACCGACCCCAGCCGACTATGCTAAGGTGATCATCGAGGCCACCGACGGTCTGAATGTTACTCTGATCTTCGAACCGGGCCGGATGATGGTCGGCAACGCCGGCATCCTTGCTGCCAAGGTTCTGTACGTCAAGGAAGGCGAAGCGAAAAACTTCGTCATCGTCGATGCGGCCATGAACGACCTGGCACGCCCGGCCCTTTATGGTTCTTACCAGGGCATCAAACCGATAGACTGCTCAACCAGCGAACGAATGGTTGCCGACGTGGTTGGACCAATCTGCGAGTCCGGTGATTTTCTCGCTCAGGACCGGGAAATACCGGTTTTCAAACAGGGCGACCTGTTGGCCGTCACCTCAGCCGGTGCTTACGGTTTCACCATGGCCTCCAACTACAACAGCCGACCTCGCACTCCAGAGGTGATGGTCAAAGGCGACCAGGTGCTGGTGATTCGCCAACGGGAAACCTATGACGACCTGATTAAAGGCGAAAGCATCCCGGAAGGGATCTGAGCCCGCTGTCTGCCTCCGGAACTTCCGAGGCAACACGCGTCCAATTGATTCGCTAATACTGGAGGAACCAGTCATGTTCAGAGGATCTATCGTAGCCATCATCACCCCCTTCGACAATGAGGGGCGCTTTGACGAGGAGGCATTTCGGCAACTTGTCGAGTTTCAAATCGAGAACGGCACTGATGGCATTGTACCCTGCGGCAGCACCGGCGAGGCGGCAACCCTCAACCATCAGGAGCACACGGAAGTCATTCGTGCCTGTGTCGCGCAGGTCAACAAACGGGTGCCGATTCTGGCGGGCACTGGCTCCAACTCCACCAGCGAAGCTATTGAACTGACCAAAGCGGCCAAGGCGGCTGGTGCGGACGGCGCGCTGCTCATCACCCCCTATTACAATAAGCCCTCCCAAGAGGGACTCTACCACCATTTCAAGACCGTGGCGGAGCAGGTTGCCCTGCCTCAGATGCTCTACAATGTCCCCGGACGCACCGGCATCAACCTAACCGTGGAGACCACTGTACGTCTTGCAGAGTTAGCCAACATCATCGGCCTCAAGGATGCCTCCGGCGGCGTCAATCAGGCCGGCGAGATTCTCGCCTGCACCGGGGAAGAATTCGCCATCCTGTCCGGTGACGACAGCCTGACCCTGCCCTTCATGTCCGTCGGCGCCAAGGGGGTGATCTCGGTTACCGCCAACATCATGCCAGCGGCGGTCAAAGCTCTGATTTCCGCCATCGAAGAAGGCCACTGGGTCGAGGCTCGTCAGCAACACTATAAACTGCTCGATATCCACAACATCATGTTCATCGAGTCGAATCCGACCCCGGTCAAGGCCGCTCTTGAACTGATGGACATTTGCAAAGCCGGGGTGCGTCTGCCCCTGGTCACCATGCAACCGCAGAGTATCGAACAACTGAAAACGGTCATGGCCCATCACGGCCTGATCGCTTAAGCCACAGATACCGGTCAAACCGGGGAGGAAACTATGGTTAAAATTGCCGTTAACGGCGCTGCCGGACGTATGGGTGGTCGCATCATCACCGCCATCAAAGAGAGCGAAGGCCTGGAACTGGCCGGCGCTCTAGAAAGGACCGGCCACGACATGGTCGGCCAAGACGCTGGCAGCATCGCCGGTTGCGGCCCCCTTGGCGTCACTATCACCGACAGCCACGAACTGGCCCTGCAGGACGCCGAGGTGCTTATCGATTTCACCTTCCCCGAGGTGACTCTGAAAAACCTCGAAGTGTGCGCCCGCCTCGGTAAGAAAATGGTCATCGGCTCTACCGGATTTACCCCCGAACAGAGAGCGGCGGCAGAAAAATTTGCCGAAAAGATTCCGGTGGTACTGGCGCCTAACATGAGTGTCGGTGTTAACGCCTGCTTTAAGATCCTCAAGGATGCCGCCAAAATTCTTGGGGAGGGCTTCGACGTGGAAATCGTCGAACTTCACCACAACCAGAAAAAAGACTCCCCAAGCGGTACCGCGGTACGCATGGGCGAGATCGTCGCCGACGCCCTTGATCGCGACTATCAAAAGAGCGCTGTTTACCATCGCGAAGGAATGTGTGGCGCCCGCACCAAGGATGAGATCGGCATGCAGACCGTACGCGGCGGTGACATTGTCGGCGAGCATACCGTTTACTTCATCGGCATGGGTGAGCGTATCGAGATTACCCACCGGGCCATGAGTCGCGACATGTTCGCCCGCGGCGCGATACGGGCCGCCAGTTGGATCGACGCACAACAGCCCGGCATTTACGATATGCAGGACATTCTGGGGCTGAACTAAATAATCCCGTTACTTATAATGACTGTTAGAGCGTAAGGTAAAAATCTAAAAAATTTTATTCACCGCCCGTTCGCTTTGCTCACTAGAGAACGCAGAGAACTGCTTGAAAGCCTAACTTTAATTTTCTCTGCGGCCTCTGCGATAAAGGCTTGGCCTTTGATCGGTTCATCGCTTAAGTGACGGTGCTAAGCGATCTAAACCACCAGGAATTCGGACTAAGCGTCTTCCCCGTGAACTATACAAACATCTGGAGGATTATCTGTGGCACGTTTAAACGACAACTATCTCAAGCTCAAGGCTGGCTACCTGTTTCCAGAAATCGGCCGGCGAGTCAAAGACTTTACCGACGCCAACCCTGAAGCCAAGGTTATCAAACTCGGTATTGGCGATGTTACCCAACCTCTGGCCCCGGCGATCATCGACGCTTTTCATAAAGCGGTAGACGATCTGACCAAGGGCGAGTCCTTCATGGGCTACGGTCCTGAGCAGGGCTACAAGTTCCTCATCGATACCCTCATCGAGAAGGCTTACAAGCCCCTGGGCGTCTCCCTGAAGCCCTCTGAGATCTTCGTCTCCGATGGCAGCAAATGCGACTGCGCCAATATCCTCGACATCTTCGCCCTCGACAATAAGGTGGCTATCTGCGATCCGGTTTACCCGGTTTACAACGACACCAACGTCATGGTCGGCCGCACCGGCGAAGCCGACGAAAAGGGCTACTACGAAGGTATGGTCTACCTGCCATGCACCGAGGAAAACGGTTTCACCCCAGCCATTCCCACGGAAAAAGTCGACATCGTCTACCTCTGCTACCCCAACAACCCCACCGGCACCGTAGCTACCAAAGAGAATCTGCAGAAGTGGGTCGACTATGCCCTGGCCAACGAGGCAGTGCTGTTTTACGACGCCGCCTATGAAGCCTTCATCACCGAACCGGGCATTCCCCGTTCCATCTACGAAATCGAAGGGGCCGAAAAATGCGCCATCGAATTCCGCAGCTTTTCCAAGACCGCAGGTTTCACCGGCGTACGTTGTGCCTTCACCGTGGTACCTGAGGCTCTGATGGCCCGTACGGAAGGCGGCGAACTGTCCTCCCTGAACAAACTATGGAACCGCCGCCAGTCGACCAAGTTCAATGGTGTCTCCTACCCTGTGCAAAAAGCCGCCGCCGCCGTCTATTCCGATGAAGGCTGGGCTCAAATTCAGGCGACCATCGACTATTACATGGAAAATGCCCGCCTCATTCGTGAAGGCTTGCAGGCCGCGGGCTTGACCGTCTATGGCGGAATCAACGCTCCCTATATCTGGCTCAAGACTCCGGGTGACATGAGCAGCTGGGACTTTTTCGACAAGCTACTCTCCGAGTGCCACGTCGTCGGCACTCCCGGCAGCGGTTTCGGCCCCAGCGGCGAAGGCTACTACCGGCTTTCAGCTTTCGGTGGCCGGGAAAACGTTATCGAAGCCGTCAAGCGTATCAAGCAAAATCTGGCTTAATACCGATAAGACAAACGAAAGGCGGCCGCAAGGCCGCCTTTTTGTTACCGTCCGGCAGTCGGATTACAGTCTCTGGAATCGTCGGATCGAGTTTCCTCAGTCACGACATTTAAACCAAGCTTCTTCCTCGACAACTCACTGACACTGGGCCAGCTTACAAACCGGAATCGGCAGAGGTTAAAGTAGCGGTATTGAAGTTGCTTTATTGGTTATAAACCCAACAACACCTACGATCACTGTTGGGAAAAGAAACGGATCAAGAGTTTTTGCAACCAACTTTCGGAAGAAGGCCGCGCAAAGAAACTGCCTCCTCAGTGGAATAGCCCAAGCGTTTTTAGCCATCTCCTTACCTGCGTGACAGCATGCCCCACGCAGTGGCAGCCATTTTTTGCCTACTTTTTGTTGGCTTGGACAAAAAGTAGGGCGTCTGGCGGGACGCGACCCGGCGGTCTTGATTTCCAGTCGGTTAACATAAACTAAACAAACCATTTCAACCTTGACAGCTCAGCCAAAGTCTACTTAAGTGGGGCAATCCCCTTTTCGATAAACCAGCCTGGAGGTTCCCGTGTCCATACCCATTAGCGATAATTCCCTCGGTCAGATCGGCCAAACCGCCCTGGTGCGCCTCAATAAGATGGCCGGTTCCGATAGTGCCAACCTTTGGGGAAAGATGGAATCGACCAACCCCGGCGGCAGCATCAAGGATCGCATCGCCTTGGCCATGATTGAACAGGCCGAACAAGACGGGAGCATCAAGCCCGGTGACACCCTGGTCGAACCGACCAGCGGCAATACCGGCATCGGTCTGTCCCTGGTCTGCGCAGTTAAGGGCTACAAGCTGATCCTGACCATGCCGGACAGCATGAGTACCGAACGACAGCGTCTGCTCAGCGCCTATGGCGCTGAACTGATACTGACCCCCGGCTCGCAGGGTATGCGCGGTGCCATTGCTAAAGCCCAAGAGATCAGCAACAAAAGAAAATGCTTTATGCCCATGCAGTTCAACAACCCAGCCAACCCCCGCGTGCATGAGCAAACCACCGGACCAGAAATTCTGTCAGCTCTGGAAGGCCAAGTCTCCGCCTTTGTCGCTGGAGTCGGTACTGGCGGCACCATCACCGGCGTCGGTCGCGCCCTGCTAGCGCATAACCCCGAGGTACTCATCGCCGCCGTCGAACCGGCCGCCTCGCCGGTATTATCCGGTGGCGTTCCTGGTCCGCACCGCATACAAGGCATCGGCGCCGGTTTCATACCGGAGGTTCTCGACACCACCATCTACCAGGAAGTGATCGCCATCGAAGATCAACTGGCCATGGAGACTACCGCCCGTCTGGCACGGGAAGAAGGCCTGTTCGTCGGCATCTCAGCAGGCGCCAACGTCGCTGCTGCCCTGCAGGTTGCCAAACGACTCGGTCCCGGCCACAACGTAGTCACGGTGCTGTGCGATACCGGCGAACGCTATCTTTCAACAGGCGTCTTCAATGTGAAAGGCTAAGCCAGTGAGCCTGCAGGAGAAATTTCTCGCACTGCAAACGCACCTGGTTCCCCTCGAATCGGTCGCAGTGGCTTTTTCAGGCGGCGTCGATTCGACCCTGCTGCTACGAGTTGCAAGAGATCTACTCGGTGCGGAACGTGTGTTGGCCATAACCGTCGTTTCGCCCTTCTTTCCCACTCGCGAACAAAATGAAAGCAGGATCCTGGCCGCCCAGCTCGGAGTTCACCAGGAATTAATAGCTATCGATCCGCTACAAACGCCTGAGGTGGCCCGTAACGACGCCCGACGCTGCTACCATTGCAAAAAAATCCTAATGCGATCCTGTCTCGACCGGGCTCAAACACTCGGTTTTCCTCGCCTGGTCGACGGATCCAACCTGGACGATCTTAGCGATTATCGCCCCGGAAGCGAAGCGATCAAGGAACTCGGAATTTTTTCACCTCTGCTAGCAGCGAACCTGACCAAACAGGATGTGCGTAAGCTGAGTCACCAGCTTAACCTACCGACGGCAGACAAGCCGGCCTTCGCCTGCCTTGCTTCACGGATCCCCTACGGCACGCCCATTACAGTCGCGGCTCTGTCCCAAGTAGAAGATTGCGAAACCTATCTCCATCAGCAGGGATTCAAAAACTACCGAGTTCGCCATCATGGCAATACTGCCCGCATCGAAGTGTCACCTGGCGAACAGCTCAAACTGATTCAAGAACCTCTGCGCAGCGACTTGGTCGTCCACTGCAAAAATTCCGGATTTCTCTTTGTAACGCTTGACCTTGAAGGCTACCGTACCGGCAGTCTGAACGAAGAGCTCTCTTAAACCAAACTTTTGGGAGAAGGCATGCACCGCACCAAGGCTATACTAAGCGTCTGTTTCTGCGCCGGACTACTCGGTGCCCTGTTCAACAGCCTGGCCGTCTGGCTCGGCGGCAGCCTCGGCCTGCCTCAACTTGCCGGCGTGACCCTTGCGCCGGAATGGTCCCTAGCCTGGCTCTATCCACGTCTGGTCTGGGGTGGCCTCTGGGGCCTGGCTTATTTCATCACCGTTGCCAGCCCCCGCGCACGCAGCAGCTGGATTCGCAAGGGCCTCTGGGCCAGCCTACTGCCAACCGCCTGGCAACTCTTCTACGTTTTTCCCAACCAGACCCTTCATGGAGCACTAGGCCTTGGTCTCGGCACATTCACCCCCCTGTTCGTCATCGGCTACAACCTAATCTGGGGCTTCTTCACCGGCTTCTTCGCCCGTCTGCTGTGGGGCCGTCCCTGATGCTCCAGCGGCTGCAGTGCAGGTTTCTGACGGCAGCGTTGCTGCTCTGCCTGCTGCTGCCCACCCTGACCCCCGCCGAAACTCTGTCCGGCCGGATCAAATGGATCTATGACGGCGACACCATCGAAGTAACTGGCGTCGGCACCGTGCGGTTGCTTGGCATCGACGCTCCGGAGCACAAGGCTTCTCAGCGAGATCGCTATTACCAACGTTGGGGGATCGAACCGACTACCCTGCGGTACATCAACCAAGCAGGAAGAAACTACCTTATGGAATCGATTAAGGGAAAAACTGTACTGATGAAAACCGAAGAGAAAAAACGCGACCGCTATAACCGCCTACTGGCTTACGTCTATTTGCCGGATGGCCGATTACTCAATCAATTGCTACTGGAGAAAGGCTTTGCCGTGGTCTACCGGCGCTTTGATTTCGAACTGAAGTCCGACTTTCTCATGACCGAAGACTTGGCGCGAAATAACAGGCAGGGTCTCTGGCAAAAAAAACATATTCCGGTGGATAGGCATATTGCAGATTGATTTTTTTCGGGAATATGATCAAAAAGTATGGTTATTACAGCTAACCCCTCGTCTTGTTCACGAAAATCTTCAAAGCCAGGCAGATAGACTCTGCCTGGCCTTGTTACTGCTACAAACTGCTCGGACAACCGCCTTATCGAAGGCTCTTGCGTGAACCCAGGTCGGCCCAGAAAAACACGACAAGACTCAGCGCAAACGAATAACTGAAATACAAGCACGATAAACCACGCTGGGCATAGACGAAGATGCCGGTCGCGGCCAAGGTGGCAAGAAGGAGGGACAGTACTATTATCGCCTTCCAGAACTGCTGCGGTACCACCGGCCAAAGCTGCCGGGGCCAGGGGATCACCTTGGCTATCGTCATGGGATAACCACAGTGACAGCAAAGCAAGCTATCATTAACCGCTTTACGACCACAATTTTTACATTTAACCATAGGGTTCCTCCCTTTATTCAATAGAAAACGACCAGTATAATCCCTGCCCCTTCCTTTGATAAAAGCTTGCCACAATATCCTATGATTGCAAATGGTTTGATCCGTTAACGGGCCCTTTCCTGACAACGGCGAGAATCAAGCCTTCCCTGAGGCGGCGATGCTGCTTTAACCTGCTAAACTTTTTATTTAGCCATCTCCTGACTTTTTGCGAAAGCATCAAACTTTAAGTTATCTCGTTGGACAGGGCGAAAACCGATACGGGGCTTAACAGCTTAAAGGAACGCAGATAAACGCGAATAAGACTCTATAGCAAGGATGAAACATTTGGTTGATCTGCGTATGCGAAGCATCTGACTTTATCGGCGCCCGATTCATATTGTTAGAGACTTAACGGGACAGAGATGAACACCTTTAGACAGTGGTTCCTGATTTTCATGCTGCTGGCGCTTGCCGACAGCGCACACACTTTCGACGCCATGGACCGACACTATATCTTCTTTCCCGAGCAGACCCTGCATGCCACCCCCGAGGTGGCCGGCCTGACCTACGAGGAGGTGCGCTTCCCGGCGGCCGACGGCGTGCGCCTGCACGGCTGGCTACTGCCGGGCAAGGCGGAACGGCCGCTGCTGCTCTTTGCCCACGGCAACGCCGGTAACATCTCGCACCGCATCGACAATCTGGCCCAGTTCCAGAGCCTAGGGCTGACGGTATTTATCTTCGATTATCGGGGCTACGGCCTGAGTGAAGGCCAGATTACCGAACAGGGTAGCTACAAGGACATACACGGAGCGCTGGTCTGGCTACAGCAGCGAGGCTGGAAGCCGCAGCAAATGATCTACTTCGGCCGCTCTCTGGGAGGGGCGGTGGCCCTGCAACTGGCCCTGGAAAAACCGCCGGGCGGCCTGGTACTGGAATCGGCCTTTACCTCAGTGGCCAGAATGGGCTGGCACCACCAGCCCCTGAGCTATGCCATGCTCGGCTGGTGGGCACTCAGTTCCCGTTACGACAATCTGGACAAGATCGACCAACTGAACTGCCCGTTGCTACTGCTGCAGGGCGACAAGGACCGCACCGTGCCGCCAAAGATGGCCCGGCAACTCTTCGCCAGAGCCCCGCAGCCCAAATCCCTCTATCTCATCCCCGGAGCCGACCACAACGACACCTACGATGTCGGCGGCACCCCCTACTGGAACCAGTGGCGAGTCTTTATCGACCGGTGGTTTCCGCAACCCGCCTCGGTTGAGACGAGAAACAGCGAAAAATAATACCCGGATACTTCTTGCTCACAACCCTGCCCCTTGGCTATGGCTGAAAAGCAAGAAGCCTGGCGGGAGGTCCCGTCAGGCTTCTTTTTATGACATATACAACCCTACCAACAATAGCAGGATTCAGTTCCAAGAAAAATCAGGCCAGCGAACCTTCAAAGACCATTTCCACCACACCACCTAAGGCATCACCATTGTAAAAAGGCACGTTAACGATGGTGAGGGTCCCTTCGGGGCCGTCCATGGTTAGATGGTTTATTTTGATCTTTTTGTCGGCAAAAGCCTGGTAAATGCCCTTCAGCTTAACCATGGTTTCCGCTTGATGACAGGCGGCCATGTTCTTTCCGACTTCCAACCCGGCAATCTTCAACTCGTCAAAGAGTGAGAAAGCCCGCTTATTGGCAAAGGTTACGTTAAAATCAGGGTCCGATACAACAACGGCCGTGTTCAGGTTTTCCCAAGTTTGGTTGATCTCACTCATTTTTATTCCTCCTAGGCGCATGGTTAGCAGACATCGTGCTGCACATATGGCCCCAGAAAAAAGTAATGAGTGACCATATAGGGTGTATGAACATTCCCAGGATGTCTCTGATGAACACTGTGATTAACAAGCAGGTCCAAAAAGTACAACATTGAAAACGTCTTTTTCCTAACACCGTTCTACTCTCAACCATAAAGAGCCATTCTGTCAATATATTATTTTCTGCATATTAGACCTCTTTAGCAATCCTGGCTATCAGGTTAAATCCGTATATTGCTGTAAATTCATGTGGCTTTCGATTAAAAAGCGGCCCGACCAGCCGTGGCGCCCTTCCATTGCCGAAAATCACTGGTTAAATAAAAGAACAGCTAAGGACCAAAGATGTCTTCATTCAGGAGGGATCAATGAATATCATAGTATTGAACGGAAGTCCTAAGGGCGACCTGAGCGCCACCCTGCAGTATGTCCATTACATCGCAAAGAAGTATCCACAACACAAATTTTCTACCCTGCACATTGCACGGGATATTCAGAAGACCGAAAACGATCCGCAACGGTTTGCTGCCGTCATCGACCAAGTCGCGGCAGCGGATATTGTACTGTGGAGCTTTCCCCTCTACTACCTGTTGGTTCATGCCCACTACAAGCGTTTTATCGAACTGATCTGGGAACGGCGTGCCACTGCGGCTTTTCAGGGCAAATACACCTTGGCTATCGCTACCTCGATACACTGTTACGACCATACCGCCCTGCAATATATCCGTGCTGTCTGTGATGACTTGGGAATGCGCTTTCTGGGTGATTTTTCGGCCGATATGCAAGATTTGCTCGACACCGACAAACGCAAGCAGCTGCTGATATTTGCCGACAACGCTCTACAGACCGCCGCACAACAGCGGCCAACCTTCTGCGTATCGCAACCGGCAGCGGTCAAACCGCTCCCCTATTGTCCGGGCCCGGCCCCTTCAGCAGTAAATCCAATCGATAAAAAAATACTCATCGTTACCGATACCAAAGACTCAGCCAGCAACCAGGCACAGATGGTTTCCCGACTACAAGCCCGTTTCGGCGGCAATGGGACTGTTGTCAATCTTCAGGAATTACGAATTGAAACCAGCTGCCTGGGCTGCATTCAATGCGGCTACGATAATTGCTGTCCACTGGAAGACCGGGACGACTTCATCCCCTTCTACCGCGACCGGGTGATGACCGCTGACATCCTCATTTACGCTGGAACCATTCGGGACCGCTATCTTTCGGCCCGCTGGAAAACCTTTTTTGACCGCTCCTTCTTCATGGGCCACATACCAGCAATCAAAGATAAACAGGTCGGTTTCGTCATCGCCGGACCGTTGAGCGCCAATCCCCATCTGCGCGAAATTCTTCAAGCCTATTTCGAAATGATGGAGGCCAACCTGGTGGCCATCGTCAGCGACGAATGCAGCGACTCGCTCACTCTGGATGGGCAGCTCGACCTACTGGCCCTGCAGTTAATAACCTTCAGCCAGCAGAATTACCGTAAACCACGGACCTTCCTCGGCATTGCCGGCCACAAGCTACTGCGGGACGCGATCTGGGGCCGGTTGCGCTTCCCTTTCATCGCTGACCACCGCTACTTCAAGACCCACGGCGGCTACGACTTTCCGCAGCGCGACTGGCGCAGTCGGCTAAAAAACGGCTTTATGATGTTGTTGATGAAAATTCCCTGGATCAGGGAAGAGGTTTACCGAAAGCGTATAAAAAGTGAGATGGTCATGGCGCTGCAGAAGATTGTGGAAGAGGCGTGATACTTCGCTCCGGCTACTTGTTGCCCCATAGAGGATCGTCGCCGAACTGCTGGCGCAGGCGCTCTTCCGGTTGCTGTTCGTAGAATTCTTCTTCAGCAAAGGAAAACCGGTAATCCTTCACAGTGGCATGGAGCAGCGCATAAGCGGCGTTGTTCTTCTGCATCGCTTCGCTTTCCCTGCCACCAGCGTCGGGGTGATTTTTTCAGGCCAGCTCCCGATAGCGCTTCTTGATCTCCTTGAAGCTAGCCCGTTTGCCGAGCCCTAGCATATTCAGCGCTTTCAATAACTCGCTATAGTTATAGACGGTAAATGCTTTCAAAAGATGCGGCTTGGCCTGTGCGCTACGCCGCCTAAAAGGCTGATAGAGGGGGGGGCTCCCCGCCACGTTATCGGCCAAGACCAGAAGGGTTTGGCCAGCAATCGTCCCGTTCCCTGGATTTAAAACAACCTAGCGTCGCACAGACAGAAATCAACGTGACTCGTGATCGAGGGTTACAAAATCTTCCAGCAATCCGTCTTGAGCCGGGTCAGCGGCCCACAGATTGGTAACGCGAGACAGGGTCAGCAGAGCCAGAGAGTTGCGCATGCGCCCCTCGGCGATCTCCTGGCGGACTTGGTTCATGGCCAGCACCGAAACCTCGATATCCTCACCTTCGTCTAGTTCCCGTGGGGCGGTCAACCGCACATCCCGGGCCAGCCACTGATGCAGACGATTATTCTGGTAGGCGGGGTTGGGCTGCACCCAGCCGAGATAGACCCAATCATTGCTAGTATAGCCGGTCTCCTCCCGCAACTCCCGCACCGCAGCGTCTCGGTGGGGTTCTCCGGGGTTGACCAACCCGGCCGGCAATTCAGTAGTAAACTCCGCGGCTCCGAACCGATATTGGCGTACCATCACAAGTTGTTGATCGGGGGTCACCGCGGCAACAGTTACCCAATCGGGCACATCAAGTACCACTGCTTTAAGCTCTGCGCCGTTGCGGGGGTTTTCCATCCAGTCGTAACGAACCTTGAAAATCGGCAGTTCATCGCCCTCTTCCGATCGTAATATTTTCCAGGGTCTTTGCCTGTTATCCTTTGTCACAACCACTCCTTATCCCTGTTGCTTGGCAACGGCTTGCTGCCGCAGATATTCGGCCACGGGCAAGTCGGCGATATAGAGCTCCTCCAATACCCCACGACCGTCACGCACCCGCACGGTGATATAGGCTTCATGCTTATCCCGCCGGCTGTTCGCGCGGTAGGCCCGCTCAATCTCTGGGGCCAGATCCTCCTCGGCGTAGTAGCGATCAAAGGGCAGCTGCAGGCGCACCGTTTCCTTATTCCAGGATTGGACCCGGGCAGTCAGATAGGCCCCTTCCTGCGGCGCCTCGCTGACAATGTCACGACAATAGGCGAAACCCGCTTCATCCACAGCCAGTCGCACCAGAACCTTTTGCCGATACTTCAATTTCATATCTTTTGGCAGCGGGGCACTGGCAGCATCTAAGTTGAGTGCGACAAAACGGCCACGAAAGGGATCATAAGGATCGACCGGAGCCGTACGAAAGCGAAATTGCTGGCCGTCACGCAGGGTCGTTTCCCTCCCCAAAATCATGCTCGCAGGCACCGCTAACTGCGCCAAAAACGACAGAACCAGCATCAATCCGAATAGTCGATTCATGCACGCACCTCCTGTCGTTTAACCAGCAAATTGACCACCAAAAACGCGCAACCGATGATAATGAACAGCAGGCCGCGTACGGTGAAGGACAGCTGACTGTCAAAGAAACGCACCGCGATCAGAGCACTGATAATACCGAGGCCAACATTGATACGCGGCAGCGCCCCTGTGTGCAGTCCGGCTCTCAACACCGCGCCGCCGAGCAGCAGCAGATAAATATTGCCGATGATCAAACTCAAATCGGAAGGCAGCAACTGCGGCCCGGCGAGCAGTTGCAAGATCACCAGCGGTGCCGCCAGTCCAAACAGACTGTCCAGCCAACGTCTGCTGACCAAGCTGCGCACCAGCAAACCAAGAGCAGCCAGCAACAGCACCGCCAGCAGCAGATATTCGGGCCAGGCGCTGCGTCCGGCTTCAAACAAATAATGTCGTGGGAGTTCCCGCCAGACATCCTTGAGAGTCAGTAACAACATCAGACCGACCGTACCCCAGCTACCAATCAGGCGAAAAGGACGGCTGACCACCGAAGGAAGGGACCACTGTCCAGCCAGCAAAAAGAAGACCGCGAACAGACTCAGGTACAGGGGCGCCCACAGGTGCTCCAACGCGGCGTGACTGCTACAGCCAAGAGCCACAGGCAAACAAAGAGCCAGCACCCAGCTTAACCAACCTGCAGCCAACTTACGCCGCCCTTTCTTCACCAAGCCCCACCAAAAGGGCAAAGGCAACGCGGCAAGCAGCCAATAGAACATCACCGGCAGATTGTCGTGGGCACCTATGGCGCACCACCAAGTCACACCGGGCCAGTAAAGCAGCGCCGGCAGAGCAGCACCGAAGAGGTAGATCAGCGGCAGACCGAGCAACATCCAGACCAGTACGAAGCGGGGTAGATCTCCAGAGATATGATAGGTCTGACCAACCAGAGCAATGGACGCACCGACAGCCAATAACAGAAAAGTGGCCGTTCCCTCGCACCAGGCCAGTGAGGAGCGACGCTTAAACCAGACCCAGCCGGCCAACGCCTGACCAAGAAGCAACGGCGCAAAAGACAGCAGGGTGCGCTGCGGCCGGGAAAGATCCGTCCAGTTATGGGCCAGCAACAAAATGACGCCGAGGCCGACCAGCAACGCCCCCAAAGCAGCGCAGATCACCAGACCGAGGGAACGGCGTCGCTGCTCTGGCGCCGGGCCGTAGTGGTTGCGCAGCTGATCCGCAGCCGCTTCATCAAGTACCCGGCTACGAACCAGTTCAGGCAGTTCGCGGTAAAGCCAAGCGATACAATCCTTCTTGCTCATGATGGTCCTTTCTCAGAAACATTTCACACAGAGGAGACGCTGTATTTATCGATGCATCGAATTTTTCATTATGGGGCCTTTGAGTCAAGCGCTAAATATAAGTTTTCCCCAATCAGGAACACACATGGCGGATGATAACGAATTGACGTAGGAGTCTATAGGACTATCCATGAGCCAGCTGAAAATTCGGCTGTTTGGCCCATATAGTTTCTTGTGCGTCGTTGACCGGGTCACCCTGGAGGTCTACTCGGCGGCTCATTACGAAGTTTACCGGGAACAATTGACAAAGATGCGGGAAGGGAGCGGGTAATCCGAATGGGAATTGGGACAAAAAGAGTTTTGCAAAGGAGTAGGAAGATCAGACGCTGGCAGATCGACCGGATCTCGGAGAGGTGAGACAGGGGTCGATCGGACGGTTTTCCATACGATTGCGCCCCAAGGCCTTGGCCTGATACAGCAATTCGTCAGCTCTTTTCAGCAGATTTTCAACGGATTCACCGACGTATTGGACCACTCCGCCGCTTATGGTGGTCTGGAAACCATCCTTTTCCCAGCAGTAGGAAGCTATGCTTTGCCGAACGCGCTCGGCAATTATAGTGCTTTTGCCAAGATCCGTATCAGGCAGGATCAGCAGAAACTCCTCCCCTCCGTAACGGCCGACCAGATCTTTGTCCCGCAGGGCGGTACCAAAAGCGGCGCTGACCCGTTTTAATACCTGGTCGCCGAAATTATGGCCGAAGGTATCGTTTACCAATTTGAAACGATCAAGGTCGACCAAAATAA
This sequence comes from Desulfuromonadales bacterium, assembly GCA_013619105.1. Lineage (GTDB taxonomy): Bacteria > Desulfobacterota > Desulfuromonadia > Desulfuromonadales > Syntrophotaleaceae > Syntrophotalea_A. The sequence goes on along the minus strand of JABXKU010000006.1, from coordinate 7,017 downwards.
TCGAAAGCTCGCTGCCTTGCCCTTCGACGGCTTCAATTTCCTGGGCAAGCTGCTTCAACAGATAGCCCCGATTATGAATCCCGGTAAGATCATCCGTTGTGGCAATTTTTTGCAAAGCCTTGTTGGCGTCCTGCAACCGGGCGGTCTTTTCTTCCACGAGGTTGTCCAGAGCAACGTTCATCTTCACCAGCCTGGCCTTCTCGCGTTTTTGCGCCAGCAATCGTATCCAGCTAAACCCGAGCAGCAGAACGATAGCCAGGCTCGCGCCGAGAAAAACCCGCTGGTATTTCTGATAAAATCCGGGCGGCTGATTGATAATGAGAGCACCGTCCGGCAGCCGGCGAGAATCGATGTCAAAGGCCTGCAATTGCTTGAAATCGAGCATGATGCGATTGACGGAGCCGGTGATGATGGGCAGGTTCTGGGGGCTTTCGCCCCGCAGAATTCGCAGCGCCAGTTGCGCGGCAACTTTCCCCTGTTCAAAACCCGAGGTGATCATGCCTCCCACGATACCCTTCCCCAGGTAGAAATCCCAAACACCGTAAATCGGAACGTCAGCGGCCTCCCGAATTAGGCTTACCGCCGCGGAATAAGAAATAAAATTATTGTCCCGGTCGCGATTAAAAGTGAGGAGGCAGATCATGTCCTCGGCACCCAGTTCGCCTACGAAAGCCACCGCTTCATCCAGAGTAAAATCCCGAAACGTTTCGATAAGGACCCGGTCGCGATACACTTCGGTAGCCTCCGCTAGGAGTTTCGCCACGGCATCCCCGGTTGCCGTCCGGTCCAGGATAACCACAATGCGTTTGCGCTCGGGATGCAGCCGCAGCATCAGGCCGAAATTCGCCGCGATATCCGCTTCCTCGGTAACGCCCGTAACGGCTGGAAGCGTATCGATCATATCAGGCTGGAAATAATTGATGCCACAAAAGATAAGCGGCGGATGGCCTTTGAGAAACCGGTAAGACTTTTTTATAAAGGCGAGGCCATTGTTGTCAGCGACGATCACTGCCGCGAACTCCACCGTTTTCATTTTTGCGATGAAGAGCTCTTCTAAATGTTGCTCGTAATAGGCCCCGGTATTTCTTTTGGTATCGAGATATTCGTAATACATCTCGTAGTCTTTATCGAGGGGTTCAAAGATCGCTTGAATCCCCGAGCTTATGTTGTCTGTCCACTCATACCCCTGATGGTAGGAATGCAGAACCAAGATCTTCTGCTTCCGCGCCGCTTCCGCCGACAAGGGAAAAAGACAAAAGGCGAGACAACTTAGAAACAGACTAAAGCAGACAAAAAAACGGTCATACTTGCTAAAGGGCATAATACAAAAACCTATTTGATGAATCCTGTTTACTAATCATCACCGAATCAACGAAACCTGCCTTTTCTACCCGGCACCTATACCTTTGGCCAACTTATATAGCAATAACCATGCCTTAGATAATGTACGGATAGGCTACAGGGGCGGTTGTGCCGGCAGGTTCAGTTTTATGAGCGGAAGGCTGTTCTTTAGCGACAGACAGGTTCTTTAGAGATAAACCAGCGGCTCTGACAGAAGCGCAGATGTGGGGCACGTAAATTGGGCATGCCTCAGATGTGGGGCATAAAAGTGTGGCCTGTCACATCCCCCCTAGCTTATCAGTCAGAACATACAACCTTGCCGCCATACCCTAGCCTATGGTACCAATGCGCATCATTTTTTTCAGAGAGGCGCCATGATTCACCTGACCAATATTTCAAAACAATACGGATCGCAGATCCTTTTTGTGGGGGCCAGTTTTCAGATCCCCGCAGGCACCCGTACTGGACTCGTCGGTCCCAACGGAGCCGGCAAGACCTCGGTCTTTCGCCTGATCACCGGCGAGGAATCCATCGACAGTGGTGAAATTAGCTGCAGCAAGAAAACTGTCATCGGTTATTTCTCCCAGGATGTGGGTGAGATGGCCGGTCGTTCGGCATTAGCAGAGGTGATGGCCGCCTCGGCTCGCACCATGGAATTGGGTCGTCAAATCAGTGAGATGGAAGCGGCCATGTGCGAACCGATGTCCGACGAGGCCCTGGTGACGCTGCTGGAACGCTACGGCGAAGCTCAGGAAGAATTCGAGCATCGCGACGGCTACGATCTGGAGAGTCGCGCCCAGGCGGTTCTTACCGGTCTCGGCATCGGCCCAGAGGCCTACGACCGAGCGGCGGAATCCTTCAGTGGCGGTTGGAAAATGCGCATCGCCCTGGCCAGAATCCTGACCCTAAATCCCGACGTGCTGCTCCTCGATGAACCGACCAACCACCTGGATGTCGAGTCGATCATCTGGCTGGAAAGCTGGTTATCCGAAACCTATAAGGGTGCGGTGCTAATGACCAGCCATGACCGGGACTTTATGAACCGTTTGGTGTCACGGGTCATCGAGGTCGGTAATCAGACCGTGACCACCTATGGCGGCAATTACGACTTTTACCTGCGGGAACGGGAAATCCGCCGCGAGCAGCTCATCGCCAGCCACCGGCGTCAGCAAGAGATGCTGGCCAAAGAAGAGGAATTTATCGCCCGTTTCGCCGCCCGCGCTTCCCATGCGGCCCAGGTCCAGTCGCGGGTGAAAAAGCTGGAAAAAATCGAACGTATCCAACTGCCGCCAGAGCAGAAAACCATCAGCTTCGAATTTGCCCAACCGCCCCGCAGCGGCGACGATGTAGTCGCCATGCGGGACCTGGCCAAGTCTTGGCCCCTACCCGAGGGCGGTGAGCATCCAGTGTTTAGCGGCGTGTCAGGGCTTATCCGTCGCGGCGAGAAGATTGCTGTGACCGGGGTCAACGGCGCCGGCAAGTCGACCTTTCTCAAGGTCCTTGCCAGCCAGACCGAGCCCAGCTCCGGCACCGCTACCATCGGCGCCAACCTACATCTGGGCTATTTCAGCCAGCATTCCATGGACATTCTCGATCCCGCCAAGACCGTGTACGAGACGGTCAGCGAAGTGCTGCCCATGGCCAGTGTCGGGGCAATACGCAACCTCTGCGCCGCCTTCCTGTTCCAGGGGGACGATGTAGACAAGCGCATCTCGATCCTCTCCGGTGGTGAAAAGAGTCGCGTGGTTCTAGCCTCTCTTTTGGCCCGCCCGATCAATTTTTTGGTCCTCGACGAACCGACTAACCACCTGGATATAGTCTCCCGCGAGATTCTGCTTGAGGCCCTGAAAGGCTTTGCGGGCACCGTGGTACTGGTCAGTCATGACCGTCACTTCCTCCGCTGCCTGGTCAATCGGGTCTTTGAGGTCGATCACGGCCAGATGTTGAGCTATGACGGGGATTACGACTATTATCTGCACAAATCGGGCAGGGAAACGCTAGCGGACCAGACGCCGGCAGTATAATAAACAAGGCGCTCTCAAATAAGATGTATTCGCAAAACTCATAAGATGGCTAAACAAAAATTTCGTCCTACAAGGCCTGGTGTTTTTCAGGGACGAAGGCATACATCTAGTATGTCGAGGTCCTGAAAAAAGGCCGTAACGCCGTAGGGCGGACTTTTTGCGACGCCATCAAATAAGAACGGACCTGCAATGACTGACAACGAAAAAGCTGCGACTATCCAGATCCTGATCGATGACACCGGGCTGCAAAAAAAGCAGGTCGAACAGACCGTGACCCTGCTGCAAGAGGGGGCAACAGTTCCCTTTATTGCCCGTTATCGCAAGGAGGTTACCGGGGAACTGGATGAGGTGCAGATTCGTCTGCTGCAGGAACGTCTCGAATACCATACCGAGCTGAACAAGCGCCGCGATACGATTCTTAAATCCATCGACGAGCAGGGCAAACTGACCGCCGAGTTACGCGGAAAGATCGAGTCCACCCGGCAAAAAACCGAACTGGAAGACCTCTACCTGCCCTTCAAGCCAAAACGACGCACCAAGGCATCCATTGCCCGGGAACGGGGCCTTGAACCGCTGGCAGAGCAGCTATTAGCGGCAGGCAGCAGCGGTCCTTCAGCAGAGCAACTGGCAGAAGCTTTTGTTAACCCAGAACTGGAGGTTAACACAGCCGCCGATGCCCTAACCGGAGCTGGCCATATCCTCGCCGAGGGTTTCGCCGATCAGGCCGAAGCTCGGGCGCTGGTCCGTGAGCTGACCTGGAAGCAGGGCCTGTTCTGTTCTCAGGTAGCCCGGGGCAAGGCAGATACCGTTAGCAAGTTTGAGATGTACTATGATTTCAGCGAGCCAATTCGCCAGGTTCCCTCCCACCGCATGCTGGCCATGCGCCGAGGCGAAAAAGAAGATATCCTACGCCTGCGCATCGAGGCACCAGAGGAGGATATCCTCGGCCGTCTGTCGACTCTGTTCCTTCCGGCCGAAAACCGCTTCGCCGAACTGCTGCGAGAGGTGGTCGCCGATACCTACAACCGTCTGCTGGCCCCTTCCATCGAGGTAGAATTACGCCTGCAGGCAAAAACCGCTGCCGATGATGAAGCGATTCGAGTCTTCGCCGAAAACCTGCGCAACCTACTCCTGGCTGCGCCCGCCGGCAGCCACCGAGTGCTTGGCGTCGACCCCGGTCTGCGCACCGGCTCCAAGCTGGCAGCCGTTGATGCCACCGGCCAGTTTCTTGAGCATGTCACCATTTATCCCCATGCCGGTGGCGGCGCCAAAGTTGAGAGCGCCCGCCAGGAACTGCTGCGCCTGATCAAAGCCCACAATATCGAAATGGTCGCCATCGGCAACGGCACTGCCGGCCGAGAGATGGACCAGTTCGTCCGTCAGGCCTTAAAAGACGCAGCCCTCAAGACGCAAGTCGTCATGGTCAGCGAAGCCGGGGCCAGCATCTATTCGGCCTCGGATATCGCCCGTGAAGAGTTCCCCGACCTGGACCTGACCGTGCGCGGCGCCATCTCCATCGCCCGCCGATTGCAGGACCCCCTGGCCGAACTGGTCAAGGTCGATCCCAAGAGTATCGGCGTCGGCCAATATCAACACGACGTCAGCCAAACCGCCTTGAAAAAGTCCCTCGACGAGGTGGTCGAGTCCTGCGTCAACTTTGTCGGCGTCGATCTCAACACTGCCAGCTGGGCTCTGCTCAGCTTTGTCTCGGGCATCGGCGAATCGCTAGCCAAAGGCATTGTTCGCCATCGCGACAGCGAGGGGGCCTTTGTCCAACGCAAGCAACTGCTCAAGGTGGCCCGCTTCGGCAAAAAGGCCTATGAGCAGGCCGCCGGCTTTTTACGCATCCGCCAGGCCGAGCAGCCCCTGGACAATACCGCGGTCCATCCCGAGCGCTACCCTTTAGTAAAGCAGATGGCCAAAGATCTCGGCGTGGCCCTGCCGGCACTGATCACCCAACCGGCGCTCCTCGACAAGATCAAGTTGGAGCAGTATGTCGGAGAGGATATCGGCCTGCCGACCCTGCGGGATATTATCGCCGAATTGCAGAAACCAGGCCGCGACCCCCGCGAAAGTTTTGTCACCACCAGCTTTCGTGAAGATGTCACAGAGATGAAAGACCTGCAGGAGGGGATGACTCTCAACGGCGTCGTCACCAATGTCGCTGCCTTCGGGGCCTTTGTCGATATCGGCGTGCATCAAGATGGCCTGGTGCATGTCAGCCAGCTCGCTGACCGCTTTGTCAAAGACCCCAATCAGGTGGTCAAGGTGGGTCAGCAGGTGCAGGTGCGGGTGGTGTCCATCGACCTGCAACGCAAGAGGATTGGCTTGACTATGCGTAGCGGCAAGTTGGAAAAGGGGCCTGAGCCGAAGGAGCGGAGTCATAAACCGCGCCCGGAGAAGAATGTCGCCAAACCGGTGACCGACCTGGCGGCGGCGCTGGAGAAATCCGGCTTTCGAATTAAGAAGGGGAAGAAAAGCTGAGGATAGCTAAAGGGGATCAGAAGGCGCATCATTGAGGGCCCTGGCAAGCCCCTGAGCCGTTTCCTCACCGGGGCGATACCCAGCAGCACCACATGGCTGAAAATAGTCCTATAAAAAAAGACCTCCCTGTTACCTGGAGGTCTTTTTTTATAGGCTCGTCAACAAAGTTTGTGCAGATAGTCAGATTGAGCTGCCGAGACGAAATGCCTTTGTCTATGTTTCTAAGCCTCAGTTCCCTGTGAACCTCCACTTGTGCTTAGCAGAGGTTTTTTACATCCGCTTGAGCTATTGGTTGGCTTTTAGTGCTTGCTGATAACATATTTTAAAATATCGACTACCTGCTCAGGGGACGTTGCCCATGCGAGCGCTGCCGCGTCTACCTCTTTAAGAGGATGTATGAGATCTTCGTTGTGAAGCGTAATGTAAGGCTTACCCAAAGCCGCACAATAACCTGCGTCGAAGGCAGCATTCCATTGTTTAAATTTCTCACCAAAACGAACAATGGCTACATCGCAATTTTCAATTAACGTTTTCGTTCTTATAGCATTCACTTTGGCTGATTTGTGGTCACGCCAGAAACCTGTTTCTTCGTTACCTAATAAATCGCCTGCAGCATCACTCAATTCATGGTCGGTGACTGCTGATGAAAAGGAAATAGAAAGATTATTTTCTTCGCAACCATCTATTATTTTTTGTCTCCAGTCTGTATGGATTTCACCAGAAAGGTATACATTCAACTTCATATTTCGCCACCCTGTAATAAGTTAATTGCTATCTACAAATTTAAAAAACCTTACGACTAAGTTAAGCGGGCGGCGCTGTTTCTTTTCAAGTTGGTAGAAATCTTTAGGCGAACCACCACAGTTTCAACCAGTCTGCTTGAGCGCTTGGCTAGCTAGACTCAATGTGCGGAGAGAATAACCCCTCACAATTTCATGATCGCTTTCATTTTGGCCATTTGTGCAGCATCATTCCAAAACGCTGAACCTCTACCGCCATGCCGCGTAGATATCACTCGAATCCATCACAGAAACCACCGCCGTCTCTACAGACTTCATCTATATCAGCTGTTGATGCTGAAATGCCAATACACTGGTCGTTAAATTTATTATTATATTTGTTGTGTTGACCGATTCTTTTTTTACGTTTAGCAATAGCTGTATTATAT
>JABXKU010000001.1 GCA_013619105.1 Desulfuromonadales bacterium | reverse complement strand
TTGCGGCGCTTCGTAGTCGACATGCACCCCGGGAAAGTAGCAATACTCTCCGCGCCGGGCGCGGGCGTAGTGGCCTTGGGTGTCGCGCCCCTCGCAGGCCTCAACGGAGCTGTTCAAATGGACCTCGACAAAGTTTCTCGCCATCTCCCGGGCGAAGCGGCGGCTGGAACGATAGGGAGAGACGAAGGAGGCGACCACGATGACCCCGTTCTTCTCCAGCATTGCCACCAAGTGGCCGGCGCGTTTGATGTGGGCATCGACTTGGTCAGGAGAAAAACCGGTTTCGGGAAACAGGGGACGGACGTCGCGGCTGTCGAGGCGTTCGACCCGCAGATTTTCCTGTTGCAGCTGGCGATAGACCGCGTCGCCGATAGCTTTTTTGCCCGAGGCCGGCAGACCAGTGAACCAGACCACGAAGGACGGAATCTCTTTCTTGCCGTAGCGCAACCGGTGCCAGAGCCGCTCATGCAAGAAATACAGCCCCATCTTGGCGAACACCTCCAGACAACCAACGGTGACAGCCAAAGCAAAGCGCCCGGTAAAAAGGAAGACAATAGCAGCGGTGGTCATGGTCGCCCAGGTCCGCCAGGAAATCGCCTTAAGGATGGAGCGTCGCTTGGTTTCGTACTGCATTATAAATTCAGCTCAATCTTGTCTGCGGCACAGAATGGACAAATAGACAGAAAGTTTGACCTAGCGGATAAACCTAAACTGCCTCTTGATCTGCTACCAAGTCTCTCGATCTTTCTGAGGCATGCAACCAATAAATTGCCCCTCCCGCCAATGATTTGAATTTCCCACCAAGGCCATCTTAATGCTAGCGCCTTAATAACAGAGCATTCCCTAAATAACAACTGTTTTAATTTTTCAAGGGAACCCTTGCCAACATTAAGGCAGAGCGCAAAAATGTGTTCCCAAGCCATGGAAGACTGCTTTTCACAGTTAAAGCCCGGGGAATACGGCTCCTAGAAACCGACCCAAATACTCCGTCCTCTTTGCCATAAAAAGTAATGTGGCAAACCGATAGTAATGCGCAGGAAAAACAGGAGTCTTTCTTACCCAGGAAGACACAATCAAAAAAACGATTGGTGTGCAGCGCTCCTCTAGACCTAATGATCCTATCCGAACAGCTCTTTTTCAACCAGATCGCAAACAATGTGAATGACCGCTCCATGAGTGCCCTGGATGTATGGGGTATATTGGACGGGTACGGTGAGGTCGATATCGACAATGCCGGCAATATTGCCGCCATCCCGCCCAAGCAGACCGATTGTTTTACAGCCGATCTGGTTAGCCGCGGTCAGAGCGTGAAAAACGTTATTGGACAAACCACTGGTAGAGATGCCGATCACCACATCTCCAGGCTGGGCCAGTGCTTCCACCTGGCGCTTAAAGATCTCGTCGAATCCGTAGTCGTTGCCAACGGCGGTGAGGATCGAGCTGTCGGTAGTCAGTGAAATGGCCGGCAGCGCCTTTCGCTCCAACAGAAAGCGCCCGACCAATTCGGCGGCAAAATGCTGGGCATCGGCCGCTGAACCACCGTTACCCATGATCAGAACTTTATGCCCTTGCTTCAGCGCATCAGCAATGGCGCGGCAGGACAATAAAATATCGCCGGACAACTCCTCGGAAACCGTGCAAAGTGCTTCCTGAAGATTTTTAAAGTGGTTTTTTATGTCTTCAACAGTCATATAAGTTTCCTATCGGGAACAACTAGAAGCTGACAGCAGGCTTATTCGTGTGCCATTCGCCAAGTGTCCCTTGCCTGGCGTTTTAATCTCCCGCTCGCCGAGGATTAATATACTTCAGCGTCTCTCAAAAAGGGAGCATCCCGATCCTTTGCAGATACGGTGGGCGGTTCGGAAAAAGGCCATTCGATGCCAAGTTCTGGATCGTCCCAGATAATTCCGCGTTCATGTTCGGGTGCATAGTAATCGGTGGCCTTGTAGATGAACTCGGCAACGTCGGAAAGGACCATAAAACCATGGGCAAATCCTTCCGGTACCCATAGCTGTCGCTTGTTTTCCGCGGACAGACGAACTCCGGCCCACTGCTTGAAGGTGGGGGAGTCCCGGCGGATATCGACTGCCACATCAAACACTTCCCCCACCACTACGCGCACAAGCTTACCTTGCGGTTGGCGGATCTGGTAGTGTAGTCCTCGCAGCACACCTTTGATTGACCGCGAATGATTGTCCTGCACAAACTGGGATTTTATGCCAGTTGTCTCTTCCCAGCCTTTCTGGTTGAAGCTTTCGTAAAAAAACCCCCGCTGGTCTCCAAAGACCTTGGGTTCAACGATCAGCACTTCCGGTAAATTGGTCGGAATGATCTTCATATGCCATCCCTTAGCACCAGCTCCAAATAGTCGCGGTAGCTCGACTTGGGGGTCGCCTGAATGATCCGTTCCATCTGTTCCTTATCAATAAACCCTTTGCGCAGAGCGATCTCTTCGAGGCAGGCGATTTTAGTCCCTTGCCGTGCTTCGATGGTGCCGATGAAATGGCTGGCCTCCAGCAGGCTCATGTGGGTTCCAGTGTCGAGCCACGCAATGCCGCGGCCCAGCTTTTCCACCCTGAGTTCCCCACGACGCATATATTCCAGATTGACATCGGTGATCTCCAGTTCGCCACGGGCCGAGGGCTGCATAGCTTTGGCTATTGCAACAACCTTGTGGTCGTAAAGATACAGGCCGGGGATGGCAAAATTGGACCTTGGATTTACCGGTTTTTCTTCCAAGCCGATAGCGCGACCCGACTTGTCAAATTCCACCACTCCGTAACGTTCCGGGTCACTGACCGGATAGCCGAAGACCAGCGCCCCGTCTGTAAAGTCTTCGGTTATCCGATCCAGGCCAACCTTACCATAAAACAGGTTGTCACCGAGAATCAGACAAACAGGTTCTTGACCAATGAACTGTTCGCCGATGAGAAAGGCCTGGGCGATACCCTTAGGTTCGGGCTGCACGGCATAAGACAGCTTGATGCCCCACTGGCTACCATCCCCCAACAGAGCTTCGAAGCGTGGGATATCCTGAGGTGTCGAAATGATCAGAATATCGTTGATCCCGGCAAGCATCAGAGTCGATAGGGGATAATAGATCATCGGCTTGTCATAAACCGGTTGCAGCTGCTTACTCGCCACCAGGGTCAGCGGGTACAACCTGTTGCCGGCACCTCCCGCCAGAACGATACCTTTTTTGATTCCAGCCATTGCCAATCGACTCCTTTCTAAACAACCCAATATGGTTGTGAACTTTACTTTCGCGAATTAAGTACGGACAACACTAAGCGGTATTCCGTACCATTTTTCCCTGCGGAGACGCTGAAGCACCGAGAAAATCCGAGGATCAAAACATTGTATGGCATAATCTTTTGATTTTCCGATCCTCTGTCTGCGTCTTTTATCTCTGTATCCAATTTAAGTTTCTGCCATCCCTTGCGTCTCGACATCTCTGCGCGAGGGTGTCTATCAAGTCTTCACAGACCCCGACTGGCGATGTAATGCTCAAGGGATTTCTGCCAGGGGGGGATAATGGCCCCCGTGGCTTTTTGGTACTTATCCTTGGACATCACGGAATAAGCAGGCCGTGGTGCCGGCAGAGGGTAGTCTACCGTGCCGATAGGCAGGATACGCTCTGTCTTCACCGGGGTCGTAGTCTTTTTTAGTTGGGCGACAATCTCGCAGGCAAAGTCATACCAAGAGCAGAACCCTTCATTGGCAAAATGGTAAACACCAAAAGGACGATCGAATGTCTGCGCCCCCTCCTGCGGCAGGTCGATGAGGTTGAAGATCGCCTGCGCCAAATCGAAGGTATATGTGGGAGTACCGACCTGATCCGCCACAATGCGCAACTCTTCCCGCTCCTGTGCCAGACGAATTATCGTTTCAACAAAGTTTTTACCCCCCGCCCCGTAAAGCCAGCTGGTGCGTACAATAAAATATCGATCCAAGCCACTGGCCTTGATGGCCTCTTCCCCCAGCAGTTTAGAACGCCCATAGGCCGAGCGAGGATTTGTCGGGTCACTTTCGACATAAGATGTCGCTTTTTCCCCGTCGAAGACATAATCGGTGGAGACATGGACCAGCGTGGCATCGAGATCTTTGGCAGCCGTCGCCAGATTTCTAGGTCCTGCTTCGTTCACCAGATTGGCCAGGGCTTCATTGGTTTCGGCGCCGTCGACATCGGTATAGGCCGCACAATTGATGATGACATGGGGCTGGATTTCACGCAAAGACTCCAGGGAGGCCGTTGCATTCGTAAGGTCGAAGCCGGGGCGACCTAAAGAGATCACCTCATACTTGTCTGGAGCCAGCCTTTGCACCATAGTCGCCAGCATTCCGCTGGCGCCGACTACAGCCAAACGACACTTCCCCTCTGCAAGCCTCTTGTCATTATTCTCAAAATCTTTTTGAACTTTGGTCAATGTCATGATTTCGAAGTCACTTGTGGCCGGCCATCATACATCTTTTGATAATATTCCTGGTAAGAGCCATCCATAACCGAACCAACCCAATCGGAATTTTCCAAATACCATTCGATCGTGCGGCGAATTCCTTCTTCAAAGCCCACGGTTGGTTGCCAACCGAGCTCATCCTTGATTTTGCTAGCATCAATGGCATAACGGCGGTCATGACCGGCACGATCTTTAACGAATTTTATCAGCGATCTACGTGGATTATCTCCAGCCAACACCCCCACCTTTTCGTCGAGCAGATCACAAATAGTTGTAACAACTTCTATGTTTTGTTTTTCGGTATTACCACCGATGTTATAGGTCTCACCTAATGTCCCTTGTTCGAGAACAGTTAAAATCCCCTTGCAATGGTCCGTGACATACAGCCAATCCCGCACATTCTTACCGTCGCCATAAACAGGTAAGCCCTTGCCCTTTAGAGCATTATTGATGATAAGCGGGATCAGCTTTTCTGGAAACTGATAAGGGCCATAATTATTAGAGCAGTTGGTAATGAGAATCGGTAGGTTGTATGTATGAAAATAAGCGCTTACCAGATGATCTGACGAAGCCTTGCTGGCGGAATACGGGGACCGTGGATCATAAGACGTGCTTTCGGTAAAGTACCCTGTTGCTCCAAGCGACCCGTAGACCTCATCGGTGCTGACATGTAAAAAACGGTTGTCGGTGACCGTTGATTCTTGCTCGCCTCTCCAAGCTTTACGGGCGGCTTCCAGCAGCACAAAAGTACCAAGGATGTTAGTCTCGATGAAGGCTGCCGGGCCCGTAATGCTGCGGTCCACGTGGGATTCGGCGGCAAAATGGACCACGGTGTCAATCTGTTCATCGACAAAGAGTTGCTCGATCAACGAGGCATCGCAAATATCCCCCTGCACAAATTGATAGCGAGGATCGTCAGCAATATCAGCAAGGTTCTGAGGGTTTCCCGCGTAAGTCAGTTTATCCAGATTGACCAGACGGAAGTTATCGAGGCTCGCGAGAGCAAGACGAATGAAGTTCGCGCCGATAAATCCGCAGCCACCTGTAACCAAAATATTCTGCATCAACTTTTCTCCCTATAAGTCTGTTCGCCCCTTCAGGAACTTCAATAAATCGGTCCAACTTCCATGACAGCCGCACGCCCCCAAAACCGATCAATACCCAGAATCATCAAGGGTCACATATTTCTACTGAAAATCAATACATCATTTTTAGTGCCAGCAAACTCTTTCATCAAGGAAAAATGCTTGAATTCCGGCATCTGGCGGCGCTTTTTCTTGGAGATCTCTATAATCAACAGATCCGCTTTTTTTTCAAACGCAACCTTTTCCATCTTCCTAAAATCTCTAGCCACAGAGAAAGATTCCATATGCCTGACATACTTCTGCTCCGGCGAAGAATAGAAACGAACTCTGGGGTCGGAACAAGCGATAATTGCGTTCTGCAAATCGGGCTGCATGACCAACCATTGGCCTGCTATCCTGATAACGTCACCCTTAACTGGTCCAGTGAAATCCCCCAGGGACTTGTAGGCGGGAACGCCGCAGAAAACCAGCAGGAAAAGAATCATCGCAATTCGTGGCCAGCGGCACCTGGCGATCCCGTCCCAGATCCTCTCCAACCCCCGGCCTATCCAGGGCAAAAGAAGCAAGGCTGGTGCCAAAACATAACGCTTGCTGATAAAGTCTTGGGTGAAAAGAAAAAAGTAGGCCATCAGAAAATAGGCACCGGTCAGCAGCAGGAGCAGCCAAAGGCCGCGATGCCAGTTGATGCGCTGTCCAAAGCCAAGTAATAGGGGCAAGACAAAAAGCGGAAAGAAGTTTTGGACCATGGCCTCGATAACGCTAATCAGGTAGATGACCGGGAGATAATGTCGAGTCGTTTCAAACACCCCGCCAGTCCTATTCAGTTTAGGCGATTTTCTTTCTATATCCTTAAGCATCTCATAACGACTGTGATAGTTATCAAGGACACCTTTACTAGCCTTTCGCTTGTAGTAAGCGACAGAGTTGCCGCTAACCACTTCCTTCAATTGTCCTGTTAGTCCACCCGACCTTTCCGAAGAACCAAGATCTGGTCCCACGGCCAGCAAAATGCCGCTACCCAACATCAACCCTAAAGCCAGAGGAACACCAACCAGCACAAGCATGCCCTTAAATATATGACGTCTCTCTGCCCTGTTTTTGAATGCTAGAACCACTAGAACCGACAGAAAAACGCCCCAAATGAGAATTGCCTCAAGCCGGCAACAAAGAGCAAAAGTAGACGATAGGGACGCCAGTGCAAAAAAAAGAATTTTATCAGTTCGCAGCGCACGCAGACAAAAATAGACCGACCAGGCTACAAAAAAGAGAAAAATAGGGTCGCGAAGCAAACCAACGGCATGGTCATTCAGCACAGGGGATAGAGCGAAAGCCAAACCAGTCCAGAAGGCCACCTTTTCGTCAAACAGCCCTTTGGTTAAGAGATAAAGCGGAACTAGTGCAAACACCGTGGCACAAAGGGAAATCAGTTGACCAGCCAGCACCCAATCCCGGACCAGAAAGTGAAAGCCCGCTATCAGCAAAGAGTAGAAAGGCATCCAGTCAATTCGAAGCCCTTCCACGAAATTCCCCTGAGCAAATTGCTGGGCCGCATCAATGTACCGAACCCCATCAACGTTTATAATCTCGCCTGATAAAAGGTGAGTAACTTTGAGAGACAGGGAAACCAGAAACAGCAATACCAGTCCCAATTCGCCCTGCCACCACTCCCTGATACCGCCAAATATCTTCATGCTTTTTTCCAAACCATCGCGGCTCTAGAACTCAATCTCTCCCAACATTTGAGAAAAAAAGCCCTATCGCTATCTCCCAGCTGAACTCTTGTAAGGTCCACCAGAAAACGCTCCAAATCTTTGCGCTTGGCTCGGTGCTTTCCCGGACCAACGATTTTACTACCATCTAGATCGATCAAATAAAGTTCTTCACCCTTTTGGCCACGCACCAAAATATTGCTCCACTTGAGGTCACCGTGCAGCCCACCGAACAAATGCATCCGGCCGAGCATCAGAGCCATCCGTACCAGAAGTCCCTTTCTTACACAAACATCAAGCCGCGGCCAGACCTTAGCAAGAGATTCTGTTTGCTCGACAAATTCGAATAGAAGATAGGAGCGCCCAAGTAGCCGCAAGCGGCGTTCTTCAAGGCAGATAAGGGGTTCGGGAACCGGCAAACTTCTATGGCGAAACCCCCAGGAAACAAGCCACGATCGAACCGCCCGAGAGCGTCGGAAAGCGTTTTTAATACTGTAACCCAAGCCCTTACAATTGAAGCGTTTGAGAAAATAGCTCTTGCCGTTCAGCTCAATTCTGGCAGCCCTTACCGTATTGCCTGCTTTGAATATCTGGCCTTCTTCCAGCAAACGGTCAGGGTCAGCCAGCAATCCATCGAGAAGTTCCTCGATGCCGGCTCTTTTGCTATACAATATTGTAAAACCCTTTCGGCACTCTTTACCAAACCGACGATTATTGTATAGACACCTCTGTGCCTTCTTCCGCCAGATTCTGTTCGAGTGATTAAGGGCCTTGGCCTCCAATTCCGCAACGAACCTACGGCCTTTCGGGTCAAGACATCTTCCATAAGCCCGAAAAAACCGAAACCTCTGGTTTCGACTGACCAACGTCCACATATTGCTCAAAAGTAAAGCAAGGTTGGCAATTCTTTGTCGTCTCGACAGCGGGTGGTTTTTCAGGGTAACCCGATCGGTGTCAAGAAGGACAAACCGGTGCCCCTTCTGCCTATCGGGTACCCACAAAATATTCCCGATATGTAGGTCGCCATGCGACACGCCAGAAACGTGAAGCCCTTTCATGAAAGCTCCAAATTGTTCAACCAAACAACACTTTTCCCTGAATGGCCATGCCGGATAATCCTGAAGCATAACATCAAGCAGACTTTTACCTCTGGGCTCCTCTCGAGTCAGCAGCAAATCCCGGCGAAGCAAACCGCCTTGTTTTTCCGCCCCGAAGGCGAGGACCTCAGGCACAGCAATACCTACTTTGGCGAGGGCCAGAGACATTCGTCCTTCCCGGCAGGCAGTCCCACCGACCAGGGTTTTTAATAGTACAGCCCAGCCTCGATACCTGACTTCTTTGGCAAAAATTCCCGGCGTCCTTACTACACGTCGCTTAGGGATAGCCTTGACAACCTCACCCGAAAGATCCTTACCGTCCAATTTAGCCAGCAGAGCACGCCCCTCAGTAGAAACAAAGTGCCACTCGACTCCCCTGGAAGAAACATTTGCGTGCTTCATTGCGCCTTTTCCTCCAGGACTTGCTGACACAACTTCAACGTTTCCGCCAAATTCCTTTCAGTAGTGAACTCAAGGGAAGTTTCCCGCGCTATTTGGCCCATGCTTTTTCTGCGCTCCACGTCAAGTAATGGCTCCAGCAGCAGAGCTAGCTCTTGAGGGTCGGTCGGTTGATGTTGCACAAAGCCGTTCTCCCCTGGTCGGATGATCTCTGCCGCCCCGTTGGCAGTCGTGGTGATTACCGGCAAGCCACAGGCCATGGCCTCGAGACAGACGTTAGCAAAAGGATCGTACAGGGTGGGCAACACCAGAAAATCACCCGCTCCATAATACCGCTCCACCTGGGTGGTAGCCCCCGTAAAGTGTACACACCCATCCAACCCCAATTGGCGCACCAGTTTTCTAAAGGGTGTAGACTTTCCGCGCCCTACAACAAGAACCTGACAAGTGCGCCCCCTTCTACCAAGAATAGCAAGCGCTCGCAACAGCACGGACAACCCCTTGCGTTTCCAATTGCTTGCAACAAAAAGAATAACCGGATCGTCTTGGCTAAGGCCGAGTTCTTGACGAACCTCGCTGCGATAGCGAGTGGCGGCTTGGGGATTGAACGTCTGGTGGTCCACGCCGTTGTAGATGACGGCGATGCGCTCTGGAGGGACGCCGTAGTATTCTTGCGCATGTCTTTTACACAGCTTGGAATTAGTGACGATGCGCCGGAAGTTGACAGGTCGGTAGATGCGGCTTTCCAAAAAAATATTAGCCAAATGAGCCGGATTGAACAGATAGTTGAGCCAACGCCAGGGCGAAAGTACACGCCGGAAAGCTGGCTTTTTGACAATCGAGACACGGTGAAGAGTAACTTGGTCGGGAAGATCCTCGGCTTGGTGGGCAAAAGCATGCACTTCATGCCCCCCACGAACCAAGGCCGCGGCTAAATTTACAGAAAAACGCTCTGCGCCACCATGGGACAGGGAAAACGTTTTATTAACAAGAGCTATTTTCATTCAAAGTATATCTCAGGCTGTCAGTGTTTCAGATATTCGATAAAAAGCGGGCCATTGGCGGCCAGAGAGTACACTTTGTCTACCTGCTGTCGGGCACATCGCCCCATCTCTCTGCGCAGGCCAGCATCGGCAATCAGGGCGCCTAGTTTAGTCACCCACTCTTCCTTGGTGGTTGCATGAAAACCTTCACGGCCTTCGGTAACGATTTCTCCATTAACCCCAACCGGCGAACAGACAACCGGCAGCCCGACAGCCATGCATTGCAATAGCTTGAAACCGCACTTTCCGCGAGTCCAAATATCGTCAGAAAGAGGCATCAAGCCGATGTCAAAGGAGTGCAGGTCGGCAATTTCATCCTCGCTGCTCCAATGCTTTTTAATCACTTCAAGATGTTGGAGGTCAAAAAAATCATTCGCCACGATCTTTAACTTCAAACCGGGCCACTGCTGCCCTAACTCCTCCAAAGCGGGAGCAATATCCTGAAGATATCGCAACGTTCCGCGACTACCGATCCACCCCAGGACGACTGATTGGTCCTTGTCTTTCTTTTCCTCCCTTGCAGTGTAACGGTTCATATCGAGAACCGTTGGCAGAAGGCGAACGTCGCGGCTGACGGCAAGAGCCTCTTGTTGCAGATAGCGGTTCCCAGCAATGACCAGGTCCGCCTTCCCCGCCGTGGAAGCAAAACGCCGCCACTGTCGTGCCTGCTGACGACTGCTGGCCGAGCCGCTCTTGAACATTACCGCATCGTCGAAGTCGTAGACCAGGCGCCGGGCCAATTTGCGCACCCAGAAAAGATCCAGAAAGGAGAAGAGTTTCTTCTGCACGAAAACCGTGTCGGCTGCCCGCAATTGGCGAGCCAGCAAGAGTCGATTACGCGGTTTCTCCGAGAGAGCCACGATTTCATACTCTATTCCGGCCCGATCCAAGACAGGCATATATTGCAGCACCCGATAACGGGTACTGGCTTTATCCATCCTGGGTACGAGAAAAAGGACCTTCAACGGCTACCTCTTTTGAGCGACAACAGCAATAGGTTTGACAAAGTCTACATCGAGATATCGATACAACTAACTGACAATATATCGTCGAGTAAATCTGTACATAAAACCAGTGACAAACAGGCAGCGAAACCCTTTATCTTTCCAACCCACCGTCGGCTGGACAACCGCGCAGGTGCCAGCGCAGGATCTCCGCATAAACCTGAAATTTATTACGCAACCGGGGCCGGGTACAGCAGGTCAACAGGTTGGCCAGAGTCATACTCAGGAGATTAACGCTGACCCGCAGCAGCAGTCCGCTACGCAGAACCCCCAGAACCAACTGGCTGCCGTGTTTGCGGAAAAAGGCATAACGTGAACGCCAGTATTCGATACGGGCCCGTACATTGACCTTTTCTGCGCTCTTTCCCTGCAAATGATAAATGGTAAAGCGGGGGTCGTGTACTACCCGCCACCCTGCCGTACGCATCCGCACGCACCAGTCAGTCTCCTCAAGGAAAAAAAAGTAATCCTCGTCGAGCAGCCCAACCTCTTTGGCTGCCTCGCGACGCACCATCAAACAGGCGCCAATAACCGACTCCACCTGAAGTGGTTTACGGTAGTGTTGTTCTTTTCCCGGATACCGGGACGGCCACAAAAGGCGCAATAACCGCTTGTTTCCCAACTCTGTGAGAAGGGTCGGCGCATTGCTTACCGAGTTTTGCAGCGAACCGTCTTCATTGAGCAACTGCAGTCCGGCCACGCCGATATTGGAATCCTGCTCCATAGTCCGCTGAAGGCCTTCAAGGGCCCCCTTCTTTACCACCGTATCGGAGTTAAGAAGCAGCCAGTAGCGCCCTGAGGCCTGCCGCAGAGCGACATTGTTAGCCCGAGCGAAACCGAGGTTGCGCCCGTTCTCGATAACAGTAACAGAGGGGAACTGATCTCTGACCAGCGCCACACTGCCGTCACTGGAGCCGTTATCAACAACAAATATCTCGAGGGAGAGCCCCTCAACTTGTTGAAAGAGAGAACGGAGACAGTCCCGTAACAGATCGCAGGTATTCCAGTTAACAATAACCACTGAGAGATCGATCATGATATCTCCCCCCGGCGCCGACGTCGCTCGAGTAATTTGACCGTGTGACGGGCAATCCGGCGACTCTTAGCCAGCACACAGCGCAGCAACACCTTATCTTTTGCCCCCAAGTGTGGGCACTCCAAGTAGGTGAGAAAAAATCTCATCTGGTCGCTACGGGTGAGTCCTCCTGTATCCTGTGCCGAAAAGGCCAGCTGTCCCAGGTCCTTGACTCGGTAGCGGCGCGGCACCTTTTTACAGCACACCACCCGCTGCAGGTCGATCAGATAGAGGTTATCTTCGCGTCCCAATAAGAAATGCCCAAGATAAAGATCCTGATGGTACATACCACTGCTATGTAGCTGATGGGCAATTTCCGCCACGCGTCGGATAAGGGTTCGTTTTTCCCGATGCTGAAGTGAGGTTAACTCTCCGGGGAACTCCCGCGGAATAACCTGATCTAAGGGCTCGGCATCGTAAAGGGCTTCGGTCAACGTGAACGATGCCCTTTCAATCCCGCAGACCAACTGTTCGCCCATGGCCATGGGAGGCACAGTAGGGATCCCGGCCTCGCGCACCGCCAAAATACTCTGCCATTCCTGACGAGCGCTGCGCGGAGGCAAGCGGAAACGGGATAAGGTCTTCCAGAACTCGACCCTATGAATGCGGTTACGCTTGAGATAGAACGTCCGCTCTCCAATCTCAAAACTGACCACCGAGCGGCCCCTCTTTCGGCAAATAAGAGTACCGCCACTGAAGTTCATGAAATCGTCAAAAGTAATTAGTCCGGCTTTGGCCAGCAGAGGGGCAACATCAGCAACTACGGTCAGGCCATTTTGTTCAAGCAGACCATTCATAGGTTTTCACCAGGAAGAAGTGAACGAATGGCTGTGAGGACCTGATTCACAGAAATGCTGTGGCCACACTCCTCGTCTCGCGAACAGGTCTTGCGTAGACAAGGTGCACAATCCAACGGCGATTGAAGACGAATATGCTGATCACCCCGCGGCCCATTGCGGGTGGCGTCTGTGACCCGAAACAGAGAAACGGTTGAAGTACCAACCGCCGCCGCGATATGAATCGGACCGGTATCACCACCGACAACCAGGTCGGCTCGCTGTAGCAAGGCGGCCAATTCCGGCAAGGTGCCCCGTGGCCAGATCAGTGCCCTACCGTTGCTGGCATGAGAAATTTCTTTGCAGGCTTCGAGTTCTGCTTCGTTCCCCCAGATCAACACGGGCCGCAGATTCTCTTGATCGCATAATTTTACTACCAGATCCTGCCAGCAGTCGAGGGGCCATAATTTGGTTGTCCAGGTGGTACCATATTGTAAAACGAGCAGTGGCTGCTGATCAATATGGTGTGCCGCCAACTGTTCCTTTACTGAGACGGCAGCTTGGGGTTGTATCTCCATCGGACCAGCCAGAGCTATTTCTCTGTCTCCCGGAAAGGCCGCCCGGGAAACGGCCAGCGAACGATCACTGATATGATGGCTGTCAGCGCCTAAAGACACCTTGCGATTAGTCGCAAACAGATTGGGCCATTCACGCACCCCATCGCGATCAAAACCATAACGGAGGGCACCGCCAGAAAGTAAAGTAAAGAGACCGCTCTTGCTGTTCCCTTGTAGATCAAGGACCAGGTCGTAATTTTCTCGACGAAGTTCGGCGATAGTTTTTTTCACTCCCTTGAGCGCAGCTAGCCAACCTTGGCGCCGCCAGCGTTTAAGTCCGAGACGGTGAATCCGACGTAGCGAAGAATGCCCTTCGAGTAGTGGCGCAAAGCCCTCTTCAACCAACCAATCGATTTCTATTGAAGGATCGGTACTTTTCAACAAGGCTAGCGTTGGCAAGGCGTGAATGACGTCTCCCAAAGCACTGATTTTGACAATCAAGACCCGCATCAGCGCTCTCCCAGCAGATCGCGAGCCCCGGCCAAGACATCGGCAGCTGTTATCGCCTTCATGCAGCGATGATCCGTGGGACATTGACGCAACAGGCAGGGAGCACAGTCGGTGGCCTTGCGAATGATGCGGCAACTGTCGGCTTTGGGAGAGGTTGTTGTATGGTCAGTCGGCCCAAAAACGGCGACGATGGGCACTCCGAAGGCGGCACCGACATGCATCGGACCCGAATCATTACTTACCAGCAGGCGCACACTGGCCAGCACGGCCATCAATTGGCGGACGCTGGTCTGACCAATTAAATTAAGGGGCTTGGCGGACATTGCAGCGGCGATATCCTGACCGATTTCCTTTTCCCCAGGGCCTCCGGTGAGAACAATGTTGACGCCATATTCGGCGGTCAAGCCGTCGGCTGTTTCGGCAAAGCGTTCAGGCAACCAGCGTTTGGCGGCACCGTAGGCAGCACCGGGATTTATGGCCACCCAGTCACCGGCCCCGAGTATTTGCTGAGCCCAGTCCATCTCTTCCTTCGTGCAGGAAAGATGCAGATTGCCGTCCCCCCCCTCGACTCCCAACCGTTGCAGCATTTGTTGGTAATAATCGGTATGGTGCAGCTGCTTCTCGGTTTGTCCGACCGGGACACCGTGACTCAACAACAGTCGGCGAGCATCGGTACGATATCCGGCACGTCGGGGTATCCCCGCCAATGAGGCCATCAAAGCGGCTTCAATGGCATTTTGCAGCAGCACGGCCAAGTCAAAGCGCTCTCTCCCTAATGCACGGGAAAAGCGCCACAGCCCAGCTAATCCCTTATGAGGACCCTTTTTATCGAAAACAATGACCCGGTCACAATAAGGGTGATAGCTGAAAAGCTCGCTGACCAGAGGATTAGCGACGACAACGATTTCGGCTTCTGGAAAAGCTGAACGCAAGGTGCCCATGGCCGGGGTGGTCATGACCGCATCGCCAACCCAGTTGGTCGAACGCACCATGATCTTCTTTATCTCTTTGCAATCCAGGTTATTCAACAGTTCGGAACTCCGGTTACGGGTTTTCTTCGAGCGATTTTTCAGGCGAAATGGGCTTAAACCATGCTCTTATTCATCAGTGTTCGTGAGAGGTTCCGCTTCATCAATAAGCAGCACCGGAATACCATCACGCACCGGATAAGCAAGGCGGCAAGATTCACAGAGCAAACGATTACGGCTCTGCTGATAAAGAAGCACTCCCTTGCATTGGGGGCAGACCAGAATATCAAGCAATTCCTGTGAAAGGGTCATAGCACTATTTCTCCAGACAGATGAGCGGACGCAGAAAACCTTCCAAAGCCGCCGGTTCTTGAAATTCGAGGATCAGCGGAACCTGGTAACAAGGCAAGGGCAAATTCAAGGCGTTCAGTTTAACAGCGTCTTTTTCTGTGGTTATCAAATAGTCGGCCTTCTGGCAAGCCACAGTCAACTGCCGAAGCTCCGATTCACCGTAGCTACAATGATCGGCAAAGGAAAGTTCAACCACCAAACCCAGCCCTTTATCCTTGAGGCTGCGAAAAAATCCAGCAGGCTCTGCGATACCGGCAAAAGCAATTCCTCTTTTACCGCCTAGACTGGCCAGGGGGATCTGCTGCCCCTGGAGGTTGAGGGCATGGTCTGCCAGGGCATGCCGGCAGTGCAGCACGGGACCCTTGACCGGCAAATCGCATCCTGTTTTATTGTCGCAGCGGGTCAACAAAAATAGATCGCCGCGGCCTAGGGCCGAAACC
This sequence comes from Desulfuromonadales bacterium, assembly GCA_013619105.1. Taxonomy (GTDB): domain Bacteria; phylum Desulfobacterota; class Desulfuromonadia; order Desulfuromonadales; family Syntrophotaleaceae; genus Syntrophotalea_A. Next base: position 144,547 of record JABXKU010000001.1, on the reverse strand, counting down.
GGTTCACGTAACAGCCCGGCGGGCAACAGCTGACCATTACCCAAGGGACGTTGAGCATCCAGCAACACAATATCAAAGTCCCGTTGCACCGCTAGATGCTGGAAACCGTCATCAAGCAGTATAATCTCTGCGCCATATTTTTCAACGGCCTGTCGTACCGCATCAGCGCGTTTGGGAGACACTAGAACCAGAGCCTGAGGGTTACGTCGCGCCAGCAGGTACGGTTCATCGCCACACTGTTCCGGCTCAAGTAAGGGCCCATTTCCCCCACTCACTATCTGCACCCCAGGATGTTTGCGACCTCCATAACCGCGGCTGACAACCGCGACTCTGCGACCTTGAGCCAAACAGAACTTGATCAGATAATCGACAACGGGAGTTTTACCGGTACCGCCTACGGCCAGGTTACCAACGGAGATAATAGGCACAGGCCCCTGATAACTTGGCAGAACCTGCCAACGATACAAAGCAGCCCGCAAGCGCATGAGTTCCCGGTAAAGCATGCTGAAGGGCAGCAAAAAAATATAGAGCAACTGTTCACCTATACTGTCGGGACCATTGCGGGCCAGTCGACGATAGAAGCCTTGCAGTCCGCTCATCCGGCCTCCATTATCCGTTCAATGGCTTGCAGGGTGCGTTTGGTCGCTCCCCGATTATCCTGCAACAAAGCATAGCCCTTCGCGCCCATATCCTGACAGCGTTGAGAATCGGATAATAGGTTGTTTGCCTCCCGGTAAAATTCTTCGCCCTCGGAAATGACTAGTCCGCCGCCAGCCTGAACCAACAAACGACTGATTTCCTTAAAATTATGCATGTGCGGTCCAAAAAGAACCGGTTTTTTCAATAGAGCCGCTTCGAGGATATTATGGCCACCGACGGGCACCAGGCTGCCCCCGACAAATATCAGCTCAGCAACCGCATAGAACTGAAGTAGCTCCCCCACTGTATCGACTAGCAAGACGGCCCCAGGGGCCATGGTGATGGGGATACCTTTTATCTCACTGCGTAGCGAATAAAGTACGTCACGGGAAGACAACAGCTCGCCTACGAGCCGGCAACGATCGGGATGGCGAGGCACCAAAATCAAGCAAAGATCTGGATGACTCTTGAGCAACCGCCGATAAACATCGACCACCTGTTCTTCTTCTCCGATATGGGTGCTACCAGCAACAAGCACCTTACCGCTAGCCGGAATGCCGTACTTTCGCCGGATTGGTGCGGAATTTTGTTCGTTAAGGCCCCCGGTCTGCATATCGAATTTGAGATTACGAGTTACTTCTATCCGATCCGCAGGTGCCCCCATAGCCTCGATGCGCTGAGCATCAACAGCGGACTGCATGCAAAATATAGAAAACTGCCGCAAGACCGGCTTGATAAAAAAGCTTAGCCGACGATAACGTGGGAAGGAGCGATCGGAGATGCGACCATTAACCAACACAGACGGCACGCCAGAACGGTGCGCGACACGCATAAAGTTCGGCCAGATTTCCGTTTCAACCACCACCACCAGGGCCGGCTTCAGCTGGGCAAATACCCGGCGTACAGTCCAGGAAAAGTCATAGGGAAAATAGAGGCACAAATCGACCTCGGAAATGCCCTTAGCCACCCGGTGACCGGTTTCGGTCACATTTGTCATAACCACAGCCCAATCTGGGTAGCGGCTCTTAAGAGCTTTTATCAGGGGCGCTGCAGCCTGGGTTTCGCCTACCGAGACGGCATGCACCCACACCGTCTTTTTGCCGGACAGGGGAGCTAGTCGCTCCGGTGCAAAGTAACCGAAGCGCTCACGCACCCCTTGCCGACGACGACCCCGTACCAGGCCATGGAGCAAATGACCGGCAAGAACGGGCAACGCCAACAGTAAAAGCAATATGTTATAGAGCAGGTACACAGCACCTCTCACGGTCCAAGCTAGTGTCCATCCGGAAACTATGGATGGACACAGCGCAGTTTTCATATGGGAAACGAGGAATTTTCCCCTAGGTCAAGGAAATCAAGTGCTTGCACGGAGGCGTAGTTGTTTACGCCGCACACGCAAACTCGCGGATTGACGCCGAGATTGGGGGAAAGGGCCGTTTCCGGATGAAAACAAGCTATTAAATTCAGTCACAAAAAGCCCTGCGGCTTTGTCCCATCTGGCAAAAAAATCGAGGCTATTTGAATTGCATTTCGTAGAGCTTTCGATAAAGCCCATTGCCCTTAAGCAGATCGGCATGACGACCAACCTCTTGAATTTGGCCATTTTCCAGCACAACAATCTTGTCAGCATGCATTATTGTGGAAAGACGATGGGCAACAACAATGGTGGTGCGATTTTTCATCAGGTTACTAAGGGCCTTCTGCACCATGGCTTCACTCTCGGTATCAAGGGCGCTAGTGGCCTCGTCGAGCAATAAAATAGGAGCATCGCGCAAAATTGCCCGAGCGATACAGATACGCTGACGTTGTCCACCTGAAAGACGTGCCCCCCGGTCACCGATGGTATTCTCGTAATCTCCGGGAAGCTCGCGAATAAAGTCGTCGGCATAGGCCTGGCGGGCGGCCTCTATAATCTCAGCATCTGTGGCCTCTGGTCGGCCATAGCGGATATTATTGCGAATGCTGTCATTGAATAGAAACGTTTCCTGATCGACCAGGGCAATATTGCGTTTGAGGCTGGCCAGTGTCACTTGGCGGATATCATGACCGTCGATATAGATCGCACCCTGCTGCGGGTCGTAGAACCGACTGAGCATACCGACCACCGTCGATTTACCACCACCGCTTGGGCCGACCAGCGCCACCACCTCGCCGGGGGCAATCTTTAAAGAAAGTGCCCTGATCACCAGTTCCTTGTCGTAAGCGAAATCAACCCCATCGAAGGAAACTTCACCGCTCACCTTCCCCAGATCGACAGCCTGAGGAGCATCACAAATCTCTGGAACCACGTCCAACACTTCAAAGACCCGTTCTGCCGCGCCGACCGCGCGCTGGATGTTATTGCTGACCTTGGTCAGGCGCTTTACCGGAGTGTACATCATTAAGATGGCGGCAATGAAGGAAAACAACTCCCCCTGGGTCATGGCCCCGGACAGCACTCTATGAATGCCGTACCAGCATACCGCTGCGACGCCAAAAGATGAAAGGATCTCAACTGCGGGTGCTGAGGCCGAATCGTATTTCAACACTTTGCGCATAAAATGATAGAATTTCTGATTTTCCTGCCGAAAGCTGTCCGTCTCCCGCTGTTCGGTGCCAAAGGCCTTAATGACCTTGATTCCGGACAGGGTTTCCTGAAGCAGCCGGGTCAGGTTGCCGATGGTGCTCTGTCCGCGGCGGGTATTCAACTTGATCTTCCGGCCAATAAAAGAACCGGGAACCACCGCCAGAGGCAGCACCGTAAAAGCAATGGCGGCCAGCTTCCAGTCGTTATGGAAGGCCAACACCGTCAGGCCCACCAAGGTAAAGCTTTCCCGAACTCCATCCACCAAGACATCTGCTGCCGAACGTTGCAGGATACCGACATCATTGAGAATCCGCGACATCAGGTTACCAGTCGAATCTCGAGAAAAATAGCCCATGGATAAAGACATGGTATGACCATAGAGGTCGTTGCGGATATCTACCACCGCCAGCTGACCAGCGGTCTTGATGAAATATTCCTGCACAAAGCGACTGGCCCCTTTCAGGATAGCCAGACCAATCACAGCCACCGGGACAAAGTTGACCAGTGCCATATTCTGAGCCACGATGATTTTGTCGATCAAAGGCTGTACCAGTTTCGCTAATGAGACATCGGTCCCGGCAACTATTAACGAGGCAACTAGAGCCGTACATATCCGGCCAAGATAAGGCTGGGAATATCTATAGATCCGGCGGTATATATTAGCAGTACTCTTATTCACTCGGTACCTTCCTCAACAAAATCACTTCGGCTCAATTCAGAGACCATTTGTGCTACGCGCTGCGAACAGCCAGCGTCCCCCATATGGTGGCGGACCTGAGCCAATCCTTGGCGCAGAGTTCCTTGGTATTCGGTATCCGTCAGTATCTTGATTATCTCATCGGCTAATAACTCAGCTGAAGCCTGATGTTGAATAAACTCACGGACAATTTCACGGCCGGCAACGATATTGGGTAGACCGATATGGGTCAAATTAATGAATCTTTTACCGATTGCATAGTTTAATGGTGCCGTTTTATACAGAATGGCCATCGGCGTACCGACCAGAGCAATTTGCAGGGTGACCGTTCCGGAAACGGTAAGGACAGCATCGCAAGCATTGGCAACGTCGTAAACCGACTCCCGAACCAACAGAATCGGCAGAGCGCAATTCTCCAACAGGAGGCGCATATTTTCCAGGTCAAAAGAAGGAGCAACCGGGAGAAGGAATTGGGCTTCTGGTATTTGCTCAGCAACCCGTTCCGCTGCCTCCAGAATAGTCGATAGATTATATTTAAGTTCACTATTACGACTGCCAGGGAAGAGTCCTACTACCGGTTGGGTAGAATCGAGTCCTAATGCTTGTAGGCAATCATCCCGCTGCTTGGTCACCAGAATTTCATCAAGCAGTGGATGGCCAACGTATTCGACCTCGAGGTCCTCGTCCGCATAATAAGCCGGTTCAAAGGGGAAAATAACCGCTAAACGATCCACAACTCGAGCAATTTTTTTCACCCGTCCCCGGCGCCAGGCCCAGACCGACGGACCGACATAAAACACCACCGGTACCCCCGCCTTTTTGGCCTGCTGAGCCAGGAGAAGATTAAATTCCTGAAAGTCGATAAGTACCAACACATCGGGACGACGGCTGCCGCGAAGAAGCTTTTTAAGCTGTTGAAAAGAGCGCCATAGCACAGGCAGGTGGCCGACCACATCGACCAGCCCCATGACTTCGATTTCATCGGCAGAAAAAACAATATCGCACCCTGCCTGTTCCATGCGGGTACCACCGACGCCAAAAAAGGAAAGATTGGGGTCGATGGCCTTGGCTGCTCGAATCATATTCGCGCCATGAAGATCACCGGAGGCTTCGCCCGCAACGATCAAAGCACGCCGCTGAATCTGTGCCGACACTTGCAATGAAAGACCTTTCCAAAGCCTGAAAATTAAATAAGCAGTTTGGGATATTTTACTGCCGCGAATAAAGAAAATAGGCGAGGACTCCATAGGACACCCCGCCTGTTTTTCTGCCAAGGACATCCTCTAACAACAGATGCCCTTCTAATTAGTTTTCATCCGGAAACATCCGCGCCCTTGCGTGTGCGGCGTAAACAGCTACGCCTCCGTGCAAGCGCTTGATTTCCTTGACCTTGGGAAAAATTGCTCGTTTCCCATATGAAAACGGCACTGTGTCCATCCAAAGTTTCCTGATGGACACTAATTTAACTGAACCGAAACGCGCCATATCAACTAACCTGGATTACTATATACTCGTTTTACTCGAACCAGGCCGGCCCCGGGTTGTTTCGTGACAACCAATCTGTTAGCGGGCAACACCCCGGGTACTCTTACGAATAAACTCGGAAAACTCTTTAACCTCAGGACAGTCTGGAACTTCATTTGCGATCTGTTCCAAAGCCTTTTCAGTGAGTAACCCGGAACGGAAAATCAACTTATAAGCCTGTTTGATCCCACGAATTGCTTCCTCGGAAAAACCCCGCCGTTTGAGGCCGATCTGATTAATCCCCACCGTTTTAGCGCGATCTCCTTGGGCGATAGAGAAAGGTGGCACATCCTGAGTGACCATGGAACCGCCGCTGATCATAACATGAGCGCCGATACGGGTGAATTGGTGAACAGCACACAAACCGCCGAGAATAGCAAAGTCGTCTACAGCGACATGCCCAGCCAGGGTGGCACCGTTGGCCATAATAACATGGTTCCCCAACAGGCAGTCGTGGGCTACATGGGAATAGGCCATAAACAGATTGTCATTGCCTATGACCGTTTCACCACCGCCGTCGGCGGTACCCCGATGTAGGGTGGCAAATTCGCGCACGGTATTACGGTCGCCAATTTTCAACAGGGTCTTTTCGCCACTATATTTAAGATCTTGTGGGGGTGCCCCAATGGAAGCAAATTGAAATATCCGGTTATCCCGGCCAATTTCCGTCCAGCCATCGATGACAGTATGGGGACCGATGGTGGTGCCAGCACCGATGGTCACATGCTCACCGATAATGGCATAGGCCCCGATTTCGACGCCCTCAGCGATCTGCGCCCCTTTATGAACTATTGCTGTTTGATGTATCATATTTCCTCAAGAATGCTCGCGCGGTGCGAAGGTGGCCTTAAGTTCTGCCTCCGCCACCAGCTTGTCCTCAACATAGGCTTTGCCTTCGAAACAGTAGATACCACGGCGGCAGTATTTGATATCCATCTGCAAACGCAGTACATCTCCTGGCACCACCGGTTTACGAAAACGGGCCTTATCAATACCGACAAAGTAAGTCACCTTGTCTTCAACTCCCTGTTCCGCCAACGCCGCCGTAACTCCGCCGACCTGAGCCAGGGCTTCGAGAATCAACACCCCCGGCATAATGGGGTGGCCGGGGAAATGTCCTTGGAAAAAGGGTTCGTTGATGGTCACGTTTTTGATACCGACTGCCCTGGTACCGACCTCCAATTCCACAATACGATCTACCAACAAAAACGGGTAGCGATGGGGAAGTATCTTCATTATATCTTGTGCGTTAAGCTCCATGCTAGCTATCCTTCCTTAACAAGCGCTTGCAATTCTTCGACCTGGCGTTTTAACCGATTAATTTCCTTACGCATTTCCGGAAGCTTAGCGAAGGTCATTGAAGCCCGAAGCCAATTACGATGAGGGATAGCGGGCGTGCCGGAGAAGACCCCGCCATTCGGCAGATCACCGGTTACACCGCTCTGTCCACCGACCATGGTATTGTCACCAATCTTGAGGTGCCCGGCAATACCGACCTGACCGCCAAAGGTGCAATGTTTACCGACTTCAGTGCTTCCAGCGATGCCAGCCTGAGCGACAATAATGCTATCCTCTCCAACTTTGACGTTGTGTCCAATCTGCACCAAATTATCGAGTTTACTGCCACGACCGATGCGGGTCACGCCCATGGCGGCACGATCAAGACAGGCATTGGCACCGATCTCGACATCATCCTCAATCACTACGATACCCACCTGAGGTATTTTAAAATAACCTCCACCATCAGGAGCAAAACCGAAGCCGTCAGATCCAACAACAGCCTTGGGCTGGATAATGACCCGGTTGCCAATGCAGCACCCCTCGCGCACAACGGTTCCGGCGTGAATCAAACAATCTTCGCCCACAGTCACATTATCATATAGCAGCACGCCGGGGTAGAGGGTGGTTCCAGAACCCACCGTCACACTTTTACCGATAACGCAACCGGGATAAATGGTCACTCCGTCGGCAATTTTAGCCTCTGTATCGACAAAAGCTCCCTCCATGATGCCCCGACATTCGGGCTTAGCAACGTGCAGAGCGGTCAATATCTTGGCAAAGGCCAAATAGGGATTCGGGCACACCAGTAGAGACACTCCCGGCGCCTCAATCCCAGGTTTAACCATTACCGCCGAAGCCTGAGTGGTCTGCAGCAACGGCAAGTATTTGGGATTGGCCAGGAAGGTGATTTCACCGGGTTGGGCATTATCGATGCCTGCCACCCGATGAATCTCCACCTCACCATCGCCAACCACCGTTCCACCGATGAGTTCTGCCAATTCATTGAGGGTTTTCACAGACGCTCCTTATTTACCGTTAGTCGCTTTATACGCTTTGTTGTAAGCGGCAATAACCTTGTCCGTCAAATCAATGGAATCATCGGCATACAGGAGCGCGCCGTTGGAACGTTCCAGTACCAGGGTGTAGGCTTCCTTGTCTCCCAGAGCCTTGATTACCTTGCTCAGACCTTCGAGAATATTGCGGCCGAGACGAGCCTCTTCTTGCTGTAACTCCTCCTGCGCGTCCTTGATAAAGCGCTGAAAATCTTTGGTCTGCTGCTGATAGTCCCGCTCTTTTTCAGCCTTGGCCTCAGCAGAAAGCATCAGCCTCTTTTTTTCCAACTCCTGATTCAACTTTTTGAGGACTTCCTGGCGTTGCTGAGCGGTGGTTTGAAATTCCTTGACCCGTTGGCCCATGCTAACCTTTGCGGCCTGTCCGGCATCACATTCCATCAGTGCCTTCTGCAGATCGACAAAAGCAATTTTCATGTCCGCGGCAAAAACCGGGGTTGCCACCAGCATCAGCACTACCACTAAACCTATCCAAAGTCTTTTCATAACATACTCCTTTGCGTGGATATGAATAATCTAAAACATCTTGCCAACAGAAAAATCAAAAACGGTCGCCTCTTCATAATCCTCGGGATCAAGATTGTAACCCCAGGCAAAACGAAGCGGCCCCATGGGACTGTTCCAAGCCATACCAGCACCGACGCTGTAGCGCATGTCGCTGAAATATTCTTCTTCCTGACTCCAGGCATTGCCGGTATCGAAGAAAAGTAGGCCTTTCATCTTCATCGATTTGACCAGCGGGAAGGAAACCTCAAGATTGAAATAGGCCTGTTTGTTACCACCATAAAAATAGCCTTCCCCGTCAGCTTCTACTTCGCGGGGTCCAACCTCGCGGGAATTAAAGCCGCGCAGACTATTCATACCTCCCAGAAAAAATCGCTCATCCAAAGGGCTGTCCTGACCAGCCATTTCCTGAATAAAACCAACCTGACCATGGGCAGAAAAGACCAGCCCCCAGGGCAAGGGATAAAAATAGCGGTGATCAGCGATATATTTAATGAATTTTTCGGTACCGCCGAGGCCGGCATACTCGACGGAAATTTCAGATATATTACCGCGGGTCGGATCCGGGCGATAGTCCGTGGTATTACGACTCAACGAGGCGGTAATAGAGGAAAGGGTATGCTTACCTTCCTGATCTGTTATCGATCGTGGAGCGTCATCATCTACATCAAAGATATCCTTCTTTTCATAGCGATAGATAAAGAAGCTGCGTGTATTTTCGGTAAGAGGCACACCAAGTTTGATATCCCCACCAGTGGTCTTACGGGTAAAATCGGTCCACTCTCGTTCGGTGTTATAAAGATCACCGCCAAAGGCGAGGTGCCGGTCAAGAAAGTAAGGATCGAGCAAACCAAGGCGAAAGGTGGTACTGCTACCACCCAGTGCAGCAGACAGGTCGAAACGTAGAGCGCGACCTAGGAAGTTTTCCTGCGACACAGCGCCCTGCAGCAACAGGCCGTCAGCAGAGGAGAAACCCGCACCGATACTGAATGAGCCTGTGGCCTTTTCCTGTACATCCACCTCCACATCCATATGAGCATCGTCGCTGCCGCGACTGGTGGTTAGATTCACCTCTTCGAAAAAGCCCAGATTGTTAATTCGGCGGCGGCTGTTTTTCATCTTGCTAGCGCTGTAAAAATCCCCTTCAGTGAGGCGCATTTCACGGCGGACCACCTTGTCCCGGGTGCGGGTGTTACCGGCTACGCTGATGCGGCCGATACTAACCCTCGCCCCCCGCTCGACATTGAGCACCACATTGATTTGCTGCAGAAAAGGATCGACATCAGTCACCGGCGAAACATTAACGAAGGCATAGCCTTCATCGGCGTACATATCGTTGAGCTGCTTCATGTTTTGGCGCAACGTTTTGCGACTGAAGACCTCACCTGAGCGCAGAGTCAAAGTGGACAGCATCTCCTCTTTGCTACCTAGCAGGTCGCCTTGAATATCGACATTTCCGACTCGAAATTGATTGCCCTCCTCAATTTCGAATACCACAGCCATCGATTCTTTGTCGTCAAGCAGGGTCATTATCGGCTTTTTGACTTTGACCTGGATATAACCCCGGTTGTAATACTGGTCGGTAATGACATCCCGATCGGCGAACAACATGTCCTCTTTGTAGGCACCCCGTTCGGTGATGAAGGAAAGAAACCCTTTTTCCTTAGAAAAGAGTGATTTCTTAAGTGCTTTTTCGCTAAAAACCGTGTTGCCTTCAAAGCGGATATCAGTGACAAACACCCGCTCGCCCTCTTCAATCTGCAGCGTCAGGGTGACCTCGTTACGATCATTGACATCGACCTGAGGTGCGACCTCGGTCGCGTAATACCCCTCCATTACATAGGCCTGTTTAATTTTTTTAATCGCCGGAGCCAAAACCTGCGGCCGATAAAAATCTACCAACTTGGCGCTAATGATGGTGCCGAGCTTATCGGAATCGATCTTGTGATTACCGCTAAAGACAACTTCGCGCAACAAAGGCCGTTCAGTTACTCGATAGACCAGGTGCACCAACTCTCCAGCCACAACCGTTTCGGCAACCACATCATCAAAACGGCCGGTTAAGTAGATTTTGCGTAACCCTTGATCAATGTCATCAGCAGATACAGTTTGACCGGCGCTGATATTTAACACCGATTTGATGTAGCGGCTTTCGACTCGCCGATTTCCCTCAATAACGACCTGCCCAACCTGATACAATTGGGCAGAAGCGCCCTGCGGGACCAGCATCGCCAATAAAAGCAAACACAACAACACCCTAGACATAAGCAGCACAACTCCGTCGAAATGGCATATAAAAAGCGCAATTATAGGTAAATGCAAAAAAACTGTAAACCAAAATCAGGATACTATTTCCCCGTCCACCATCTGTAAAATCCGCCCCATGCGGCCGGCCAAGGTCTGGCTGTGGGTGACGATAATCATCGTCAAACCCCGATCCCGATGCAGTTGCTGTAAAAGGTGGTAAATCTCATCGGAGGTAGCACTGTCCAGATTGCCGGTCGGCTCATCGGCCAGCAGCAACTGCGGCTCCATAACCAAAGCCCGTGCAATGGCCACCCGCTGCTGCTCTCCACCGGACAGTTCTCCCGGTTTATGCTCCAACCTCTGGCCCAGCCCGACTTCCTGCAGAATCGCCTCGGCGGGACCTCGCGCGCGACGAAAGCCTCGTCCAGCAATCAAGGCCGGCATCATAACATTTTCCAGGGCGGTAAATTCCGGCAACAATTGGTGGAACTGAAAGACGAAACCGATGGTTCGGTTGCGAAAAATATCGAGGGCCTCCCCTTTCAACGCCAAGAGGTCCTGCTGCTGATAACGCACCGTACCGCTGCTCGGCCGATCCAGGCCGCCAATGATATGCATCAGGGTAGTTTTACCCGCTCCGGAAGCGCCCACCAGTGCCACCTGATCGCCACTCGCGACCTGCAGACTGACGTCCCGCAGCACATCAACACGCCGTTCTCCGCACACAAAATGCTTACTGAGCCCCTGAACTTCGATCAAAGCTTCTTTATGGGAATCATTCATAACGCAAAGCTTCCCCCGGATCCATGCGCGAAGCGCGAAAGGCTGGATAGACCGTAGCCAATAGACAGATGCTCATGGCCACCAGCACCACCTTGAGCACATCTTCGGGGATAACCACCGAAGGAAAACGATCCATGCCGTAGACTGCTTGATCGAAAATCTTGATCTTCAAGATACCTTCAAGCCCCTTGATGATGGGGTCGGCCTGCTTGGCCAGTAAAACACCTAACAAGGTGCCAAGACCAGTACCCATGAAGCCGATGATCAATCCTTCGAGCACAAATATTTTCATGATACTGCGAGAGGTCGCGCCCATGGAGCGCAGAATGGCAATATCTTTGTGCTTTTCCATGACCACCATGATCAGCGTAGTGGCAATATTAAAGGCAGCCACCAATACAATGATGGCCAGCACAATAAATAAGCCGAGCTTTTCCAGCTTAAGGGCGGATAGAAACGAACCGAATAGATCCTCCCAAGAACGTACGACCAGAGGAAAGGTCAACCGGCTGCGCAACTGCTCCGCTAAAGGCGTGGCCTTATCGTAGGAAGCAACCTCAACTTCAACACCGCTGGCCTGATTGGAAGCATCAAAAAAGTTCTGTGCTACAGCCAGAGGAATATAGGCATAATAGGTATCTAGAAAGCCACCCCGTTGGCTGACGATACCGACCACCCGAAAAGGCTTCATCTTCGGAATCAGGCCAAAAGGGGTAATGGTGAACATGGGGGGAATGACATTGACCGTGTCGCCGACGGTCACACCGAGGGTTGCCGCGGTGTCGAGACCGATCACCAAACCCGGGGCCCCATCCCTCTCGTCAAACAGGGCTTGCTCCACTTCGTTGCCAGCGGCAGTCAGAAAAGTCTGTTGAAAAATCTTGTGCCCCCGCGGTAGCCCCTTCACATTCACAGCCGCCACATTACGTTTGGCAAGCAGCATGGCTTCCTTGGCGACATAAGGCGTCACAGCCAGAATGTCGGGTGACGCTTGGCGAAGTTCATTCACCAGTTCTTGATAGGCGGGGATATTCCCCCCCTGTCTTTGAACCAGCACATGGGGTACATTCCCCAGAATCTGCTTCCGTACGCCATCATGAAAGCCGGTCATGACCGCCAATACAACAATCAGCGCAGCAACACCCAAGGTTACCCCGGCGATGGAGATAAAGGAAATGACCGATATGAAGGTCTGCTTACGCTTGGCACGCAGATAGCGCAGACTGACGAACCACTCGTAACCCATAGAACCCCGTTTGACATGGTAACTGGAGCGGACGAACCCTGCCCCGTTCTTGCCGTGAACCTTAATCCGACCGTTACTTGCTTTCGGGCCGCAACTGGGGAAAGAGGATAACATCCCGAATCGAGGCGGAATCGGTCAACAGCATGACCAGCCGGTCTATACCGATCCCTTCACCGGCCGTAGGCGGCAGGCCATACTCCAATGCACGAAGGTAATCCTCATCCATGGCGTGAGCCTCTTCGTCGCCAGCCTCTTTTTCAGCTAGTTGGCCGAGGAAGCGTTCTTTCTGGTCGATGGGATCGTTCAGCTCGGAGAAAGCATTGGCCAGTTCCCGTCCAACTATAAATAGCTCAAAACGGTCGACGACTTCGGGATTGTCATCATTTTTTCGCGACAGAGGAGAAACCTCGGTAGGATATTCAGTAATGAAGGTCGGGTTCCACAATTTAGGTTCCACCACCTCATCGAAGATCTCGGTGAGCAATTTTCCGTAACCGATCTTATCGTCAAATTCTAGGCCGAGACTACGTGCGTAGCCAAGGGCTTGGGCTTTATCCTCCAACAGAGCTGGTTCGACATCCCCGTACTTGACAATCGATTCCTTCAATGTCAACCGATCCCAGGGGGCCGTCAGATCTACCTCTTTGCCACCGTAGGGAATAACCAGACTACCGACAACCTCTTGTGCCACATGACAGATCAGCTTTTCGGTAAAATCCATCAGGGTTTCGTAAGTGGCATAAGCCTGGTAGAACTCGATCATAGTAAATTCGGGATTGTGCTGAATAGAAATCCCTTCATTACGGAAACTGCGATTGATCTCAAAAACCCGTTCAAAGCCCCCGACCACCAATCTTTTCAGATAAAGTTCTGGAGCAATGCGTAAAAACAGATCCATCTTCAGGGTATTGTGGTGGGTAACAAAAGGCTTGGCCGTGGCCCCGCCAGCCACCGGCTGCATCATCGGTGTTTCCACCTCAAGAAAATCATTCTGCACCATGTAGTCACGGATCAGACTGATAATACGGCTGCGTTTTTGAAACGTGTCGCGCACCTGCGGATTGACGATCATATCAAGGTAGCGCTGCCGGTAGCGGGTCTCTACGTCGGTCAGACCATGCCATTTTTCAGGCAATACCTGCAACGACTTGGTCAACAGTCGCAGAGAAGCTGCCCGCAGCGATAGTTCATTAGTTTTAGTACGAAACATCCGTCCAGTCACACCAACGATGTCGCCGATATCCAGCTTACGAAAGTGTTGAAAGGTTTCATCCCCAATCTCATCCCGGCGGACAAAGATCTGAAGCCTTCCGGTACGATCCTGAATCTGAATAAATGCGGCCTTGCCGAAATCGCGGCGGGCCATAATTCGCCCGGCCACAGCATAATCCTGCTCGCAGCTTTCCAGCGCGGCCGTATCGTGCTCGGCGTGCTCTTCCTTGACCTGGGCCGCAGTGTGACTGACGACAAAATCGTTGGCATAGGGGTCGATCCCCTGCTCACGAAATTCATCGACTTTGGCCCGGCGTTGCAACAATATATCGTTCAGTTCTTCCATGATTTCAAAGCCCTTTCTATCCCAGACCCAAAACAAGGCACCTTAAACAATGACCCTGACCAAGTCAAGGGAAAAGCCCGTTTTGACGGCCTCTTCCGGTCTCTACACGGCTGTTTCTAGCTGCCCAAAAAGATCATATCCCCGAGGCAAGTCATCGGCGACGCGGCTATTTACAACTGAGCAGATAAGCCTCGATGAAGCCATCGAGATCGCCGTCCAAAACCGCATCGGAATTGCCCACTTCGAAGCTGGTACGATGGTCCTTGACCATACGATAGGGGTGCAAGACATAAGAGCGAATCTGACTACCCCAACCGATCTCCATCTTATCTCCCGCAATAGCTGAGGCCTCTTCAGCCTTCTTGCGCCGCTCTAACTCGAAGAGTCGTGCCTTGAGCTGCTTTAAGGCCGTGGCTCGGTTTTTGTGCTGGGAGCGCTCATTCTGACAAGCTACCACCGTATTCGTAGGAACATGGGTGATACGAATGGCCGAATCGGTTTTATTGACATGCTGGCCGCCTGCACCGCTGGCGCGATAGGTGTCGACTTTGAGGTCTTTTTCGTTGATTTCAACTTCAACTTCGTCAGGCAGTTCGGGAAACACGAAGACGGAACTGAAAGACGTATGTCGCCGAGCATTGGAATCGAAGGGCGAAATTCGCACCAATCGATGAATACCGATCTCTGAACGCAGCCAGCCGTAGGCATAGTCCCCTTCTACGGTCACGGTAACACTCTTGATCCCACCTTCTTCGGCGGGCTGATAGTCGGTAATATTTGACTTGTAGCCCTTCTTTTCAAAAAACCGCAAATACATACGCAGCAGCATATCGGCCCAATCCTGAGCCTCGAGCCCACCGGCGCCGGCGTTGATACTGAAAATAGCGTTGTTGGCGTCGTGCTCGCCGGAAAGCATGCGGGCGAATTCCATCTTATCCACCCGCTGAATCAGACCCGGCAACAGCTCTCGCACCTCGTCAAGGGACTCCTGATCTTCGCCCTCTTCCCCCAACTCCACCAGAACCTGTAGATCCTCTAATTCAGCAGCTGCCTGCTCCCACTTCTCTACCACCTTCCCCAGTCCAGTCCGTTCTTTAAGCAAATCCTGGGCCTTGTCACCCTGATCCCAGAAACCTGGCCGAGCAATTTCAGCCTCTAGTTCAGCGATACGTTCTTTTTTAGTCGGCAGTTCAAAGATACCCCCTCAGCTCATCGAGCTTGACCTGGAGTTTCTTTAAGGCCTCTATTTCTTCACGAAACATAACAATAACTCCTTAAACAGAATGCAATGCGGGGGATTATAGCGACTCGCAGAGGCCAGGGCAAGGTGCAGTTGTTGCATTTGCATCTGCGCATATCCACAGTGGCTCCCAAAAGCCCCTAATTGGAAGGCATGTCTTTTGACAAAACACAAATTTCTCCCGGCCAAGAGCTCCAAAACCAAAGACCAGGCACAAAAAAAGGCGCGTTGCTCAGGAGGGAAGGACAACGCGCCAAAAGATGGAGGTTTTAGACCTGATTCGCATACCCGTTACGATCAGATCTTATGTTTTTATAATTGTACTCCCTTACCGAAGGATCGCCACGTGCCATTCCGTAAATTTCTGCAGTTGAAACCCCTGTTAAAAACTGTGCATTCGCACAATCTAGCAGAGCGGAGATGGCGGCCAACGGATCAAAAAAGGAGATTAATAACGATAATGATCAGGCTTGTAAGGGCCTGTCACCTCAACACCGAGGTACTCAGCTTGCTTAGCCGTCATCTCTGTCAACTGCACCTCCAGTTTACTTAGATGTAAGCGAGCCACCTTTTCATCCAAATGTTTGGGCAAGACATAAACCTTATTTTCATAGCTATCAGTATTAATCCATAATTCAATCTGAGCCAGAACTTGGTTGGTAAAGGAGGCCGACATAACAAATGACGGATGACCCGTAGCACAGCCGAGGTTGACCAGCCGACCACGAGCTAGAATAGTCACGCGTTTTCCATCAGGCCACTCAATTTGGTCAACCTGAGGCTTGATTTCATGGATCACCAGGCTAGGGTCGTCATAAACCGCATCAACCTGAATTTCAGAATCAAAGTGACCAATATTACTGACGATCGCCTCGTTTTTCATGCGATCCATATGACTACGCGTAATAACATCAACATTACCGGTAGTGGTGACGAAGATATCGCCAAAGGCACAGGCATCGTCCATCTTGACTACGGGGAAGCCCTCCATAGCAGCCTGCAGCGCACAGATGGGGTCAACCTCGGTGACGAATACCATGGCACCCATGCCGCGAAAAGCCTGGGCACAGCCCTTGCCAACATCCCCATACCCGAGCACAACGCACTTTTTACCGGCCACCATGACATCGGTAGCCCGTTTGATGCCGTCGAGAAGAGACTCTCGGCAGCCGTAGAGGTTGTCGAACTTGCTTTTGGTTACCGAATCGTTGACGTTAAAAGCCGGGAACATCAAGCTACCTTCACGAGCCATCTGATAGAGGCGATGGACTCCGGTGGTGGTCTCTTCACTAACTCCTTTGAGCCCTTTGGCCATACGACGCCAAAAACCCGAATCTTCTTCCAGGGTTTCATTGAGCAACAGGTCGACGACGGTCGCTTCCTTGTTGTCCGCCGATACGTCCGGTAACTTTCCGGTTTTTTCAAATTCGATTTCCCGCTCAACGCCACGGTGCACCAGCATGGTGGCATCGCCGCCATCATCGACAATCAGGTTCGGGCCGTCAGGATGGGTAAGTGCTGCCTTGGTATAGCGCCAGTATTCCTCTAGTGTCTCTCCCTTGAAGGCAAAAACGGGGACCCCAGCAGCAGCGATAGCCGCAGCAGCATGATCCTGTGTTGAGTAGATATTACAGCTGGCCCAGCGCACATCAGCACCGAGTTCGACCAGGGTCTCGATCAAAACCGCAGTCTGAATAGTCATGTGCAAAGAACCGGTAATGCGAGCCCCAGCCAGTGGTTTCTGAGCGCCAAATTCATCACGCAATGCCATCAAGCCCGGCATTTCAGCTTCGGCAATGCGGATTTCTTTGCGGCCCCAATCAGCCAAGGCGATATCCTTGATCAAATAGTCTGTGTCAACGGTGTTAGTCATATCAAAGTACTCCTTTTTGTAACGAGATAAGGTAAAAGTCTTTTCCTTGGATTCGAACTATAAACAACAATTCAGGCGCTTTTTTTTCGTGCAGTACATATAATTACATCGTGTTCTTGTCCGCTGGCAGAAACATATCGAAATTCTGGCGTGTCAAATCCGGCTTGGTGAAACCAATCTTCAAGCTCAGCAATGTCAAAACCGAGCCATTGGTCGGCCAGCCTGCTTCGCACCCATTCCTGCTCATGGCGTTGCAAATCAGCAATCGTCACGCCACCCTGAGAGTCGAGTACGCGGGCAAGTTCACGTAACACCAGGGCCGGTTGTGGGGCATGATGCAACACCATATCGAGAACGGCCCAGTTCACCTCGGCATCGCACAAAGGCAAGTGGCTCATTTCCCCTAAGCGAAACTCAACCTTAGGCACCCCCTGCTGCGTAGCATGTTTTCTAGCCTCAGCCAGCATTGGAGCTGAATGATCGACTGCCACGATTTGATCCGCCTTAACCGACAAGGCGGGCAACAGAGCTCCAGTGCCGCCGCCGACCTCCAACAAAGCATGGCAATGAGGCACCTGCTGAAGCAGTTGGCTTCGATAATCGACCACCGGCAACAATTCACGAGCCAACTGATCCCATTGAGTCGCATGTTGATCAAAGAATCTCTGACTGCGACCACGGCGCTCTTCCAAGGCCGACATCAGGTTATTCCGATCCTTTGGCCAATCGGCAAGGGTATCGAGATGCCTTTCGAGATTACTCCACAGTTCATCAAAAAGGCTGTCGCCCATATCCAGCCGATAGTACCCCCACGTCCCCTGGCGCTTGACCGAAGCGATTCCAGCGTCAGTAAGGATACGTAGGTGCCTGGAAATCCTGGATTGCCCCATAGAAAGGATAGCGGTCAATTCCTGCACCGTAAATTCGCCATGGGTTAAAATACCCAATAATCGAAGCCGGGTCGGGTCTGCCAGAGCCTTAAGAGTCTGCAACATTGCTTTATCTGCCTTTCCTCAACAATACATCAAGCTACATTGATCTATCATGAGGCCTCCAATAGGTCAAGACGAAAAAAGGGAGCGAACCATTGGTTCGCTCCCTTTTTGATCCGACATAAACATTCTATTTCTCGAAAGAAATCAAGGCAGAGGGATCATCACCTTATGCACCAAACCGCTCTGGGTTTCTCTCACTTGCAATCGCAATTGCGAAGCGGATGGAGCTTCCCCGGGGAAGAATAAGAATCCGTTAGCCAAACTGCCAGGTTGCACCGCCTGATTGACCAATTGCTTGGTTGCCAAATCGCGACCGATCTGGCGACTGGCATCACCTGAGGCATTGGCTTGCGTGCCACCAACAACTGCACCACCCGCTGCACCAACGGCAGCGCCTTTGAATGCCGCCGAGGCCACGTTCTCACCGGTCAGAATACCGATAGCCGCACCGATGGCGGCACCGCTGGCACCACCTAACAGCGACCCCTTACCACTGCCCTTGGCGATACGAGCGTATTCAGAACTCTTCTCCACTCGCTGATAAGCGGTCCGGCTGTCGAGCAGACTCCACAAATTACCCTCGGCATCGACCAGAAAGGTCTGCTCGGGTACTACATTCAGAGCACTGTCACCACCATTGTCTATAATCACCTGTATTGGGAGAAGGCCGGCAGAACGAATGTCGAAACCGAAAGCCTGTTTCGCAGCCGAACTATCGGCGTAAGATTGAGCAGCGACCTGTGCCCCGGCCACCAATTGCATATTGCCATAACCGGTAGGCGGCCGAAAGGCAACTTCCTGGCTTTTGTAAGAGGTACAGGCGGACATGGTACCAACCAACAAAGCCAAGATTCCGACAAACAAAAATATCTTGCGTCTCATTGTTCGATCCTTTCCCTGAGCGGTAAATAGTTAGGTATCATTTTACCACAACTCCTCTGTCCCATGAATTCTGTCAAAAATACTCAAAGCAGAAAACTAAGGCCGTTGACCCAAAAGGAGCTTCCATCGAAACCAACCACGGGCCAATAGTCCGGCAAACCAATAGCCGACAGAATGATCAATCATTCGAAGCAGGTAGCGATCAAAAAAGTTGAGCAAAGGGATTCTACCAACGCCAGGTTGAAGGCCTCGGCGGAAGTCACGCCGCACATCCCACCAGAAAGCCAGTTGCCAAACATTAGCGATCATATAGCGGCCCGTGCGTCGCCAGAACAGCTGCTGCTCTTGTCGAGATTGCGGCGACAGGCGATTATTCAGTTCTTGGAAAAACGGCAGTAACTGTAATTCTTGAGTCCGTTTTTGCTGACGGTAGATACCAGGCAGAGACTTTAACAAGTCGATCCGTCCGACGGCTTCCAGGTTCATGATCAGTGCATTTAACACCTGTCGTTGCCGAAAACCCTCCTGTACGAAACGTCGACTCGACGTCAGCAAAATAACCGGAAGCAACAACCAACCACCAACTTGTCGTACCGCCTGAGCCAAGCGATTATCTTCTAGAAATTCGAGGGTTTCATCAAAAGGCCCGATCTGATCAAAAAAGCTCCGTCGTAGCAGGTAGCCCTGGTCGCCATGTATGCAACCGGGCCGGTCGAGACAAGCCTTAGATTCCAGAAAATAAAACCCCAGGGTAGACGTTAAGCTTTCTGTGCGAAATCGAACGGAAAAATGGCCGGCGAGTCTAGAGTGACCACCCATTTCAATAGACTTTTCTAGGTGCTTCAGAGCTTTGGCCAAGGCCATATCATCGTTAAACTGACTGTCCGCATGAAGAAACAGCAGTGATTTTCCAGTGCTGAGCTTAACCCCTTCATTCAGCTGTCGGCCGCGGCCCCGTGAACCAGGAACGACCCGACAGGGAAAGGATGCCCTGGTAGCTAGTTCTTCAGCACGCTCAAAGCTGCCATCCGCTGAGCCCCCGTCAACCAGGATCACCTCGAAAGGGATTCCAGCCTGATCCGCAAGAGTGCCGAAGAGCTTGGGTAGCTGGCCAACCTCATTGAGTATCGGTATAACAATGGACAGAATCATGGGAAGTAAAACCTGTTGCATATCACTAAAAATGCCAAAGGTATCGACCGCAAAAGAAAAAGGCGAACCAAATGGCTCGCCTTTTATTCTCTACTTGTTTGATATCAGATCCCAGATTTCTGCCTCAGGGATTCAATACGATCTGTTCTTTCCCAGGTAAATTCGGGCAACTCTCGGCCAAAATGACCGTAGGCTGCAGTCTTTTTATAAATCGGACGCAGCAGATCCAGAGTGGTGATAATTGCAGCGGGGCGCATATCGAATTCCTCTTGCACCACACGGGCAATTTCATTGGACGGAATGACTCCGGTACCAAAAGTATTAATCATGACTGAAACCGGTTCTGCCACGCCAATGGCATAAGCCAACTGAACCTCACACTTCTTAGCCAGACCAGCAGCAACAATATTTTTGGCGACATACCGAGCCATATACGAAGCGCTGCGATCAACCTTGGACGGGTCTTTACCGGAAAAGGCTCCACCACCGTGGGAACCTTGACCACCGTAGGTGTCGACTATGATTTTGCGGCCGGTCAATCCACAGTCTCCCTGGGGGCCACCGACCACAAAACGGCCTGTCGGATTGATGAAATACTTGGTATTTTCATCCATCATTTCAGCCGGAATCGCATGTTTGACCACTTCTTCGATCAAAGCCTCGCGAAGGGTTTCGTAAGCAACATCCGGCGTGTGCTGAGATGAAACAACTACCGCATCAACGCGGATCGGCTTGTCGTTGATATACTGAATGGAAACCTGAGACTTACTATCTGGACGCAAAAAAGTGAGCAAACCGCTTTTACGAACTTCCGCCATGCGACTGGTGAGTCGGTGCGCATAGGTGATGGGCATGGGCATCAGTTCAGCAGTTTCATCGCAGGCATATCCAAACATCAGACCCTGATCACCGGCCCCCTGTTCCTTGAACATCCCTTGACCTTCAGTTACCCCCTGGGCGATATCGGGGGACTGACAGTCGAGGGAGGTTAATACAGCACAGGTTTCCCAATCGAAGCCCATGGCCGAATCGTTATAGCCAATATCTTTGATGGCCTGCCGCACTACGCCGGGATAATCTACCTTGGCGGTCGTCGTAATTTCCCCGGCCACCACGGCCATACCGGTAGTGACCATTGTCTCGCAAGCGACACGACACTGGGGGTCCTGAGCGATAATAGCATCGAGAATACTATCCGAAATCTGATCGGCAACCTTATCAGGATGTCCTTCACTTACGGATTCAGAGGTAAAAAGAAAGTCAGTCATAGCCATGGAGATTATGCCTCCTATAAAGTAGTACCTAGTGTTAAAAACATGGGATTTTAAATCGAGCAAGAGGCAAAAGTCAAGAAACTGGTTTTGTCAGAGGGGCTTGTTGGTCGGCAAAAACCCCCGGAAAACGCTGCTGCATTTCCCCCTTAAGGCGCCGGGCAACTTCCGGTGCGGTACCAAACTGCAGCAGTTCAGTCACCAGTTCCACCGCCTCAGTTCGTCGGACCTGACGTATGATTCGCTTGACCCGTGGAAGGTAGGGGGCATTCATCGATAATTCGTCGAAGCCCAGCCCAAGCAGCACCAACGCATACAGAGGCTCGGAGGCCATTTCACCGCAAATACCCACTTCAATTCCAGCACTTTGACCGGCACGACAAACCATCTGCAGAGCTCTTAACACAGCAGGATGCAGCGGTTCATATAAATAGGCCACGTGTTCATTACCACGGTCAATGGCAAGACAATACTGAATCAGGTCATTCGTACCGACCGATAGGAAATCAACCTCCTGGGCCAGCAGTTCAGCAATCAGAACGGCAGAAGGTGTCTCGATCATGATGCCAATCTGAATCTCAGCATCAAAGGCATACCCATCAGCGGCCAGTGCCAGCTTGACCTTTTCGAGGATATCCTTACAGCATCTAATTTCTGCCAGACCGGTAATCATAGGAAACAGAATACGAACCTTGCCATGGGCAGAAGCTCTCAAAATAGCCCGCAACTGGGTATTAAAAAGCTTACCTTCTTGCAGGGAGAAGCGAATTGCCCGCAAACCCAGCGCCGGGTTAGCCTCATCGGAAAGGTCGATGTCGGGCACCAGTTTATCGCCACCGACATCAAGAGTCCGAATAGTAACTGGATGAGGGGCCATGCGCTCGACAACCTCACGATAAGCCTGGTACTGTTCCTCTTCCTCGGGAATACGCGCACGGTTCATAAAGAGAAATTCAGTGCGATACAGTCCTACCCCTTTAGCGCCTTCACGCAGAGCCAAATCAACCTCTTCGGCCAACTCAACGTTACCGCGCAGAGTGATACTATGACCATCCAGGGTCTCGGCAGCCAGCTCACGATAGCTGAGCAGTTCCTGCTCGAGATATTCGTATAGCTGCTTTTTCTCCAGATATTCCTTGAAGGTTGCTTTAGAAGGATTGAGGATGACCGTTCCAGAGGTGCCGTCAATAATAACCGGCAACCCCTCGCGCACTAGAGCCGTGGCCGACTCCAGTCCAACCACGGCAGGGATACCTAGGGAACGGGCCAAAATCGCGGTGTGGGCTGTGCGACCCCCAACATCGGTAATAAAACCGATCACCCGTTTCTTATCCATCTGCATGGTATCGGCCGGCGAGAGGTCATGAGCCACAATAATCGACTTACGTTCGAGCTCGGCCAACGACTGTTGGTCTTCGCCGATCAAATTGCGCAGTAACCGCTCACCGATAGAATCGATATCTGAGCGACGCTCACGCAAGTATTCGTCCTCGATGGCATCAAAAACTACGCGAAACTTGTCCAGAGTACGGTTAAGTGCCCCTTCCGCATTGATCAACTCGTTTTCGATCAGAGCAATGGAATCATCGACCAGCAACTGGTCTTCCAGAATCAGCAGATGAGTATCGATGATATGCAGATGCTCGGCCAGGCGGCGATCTGCGACCCCGCGCTTGACGTCCTCGAGCTGTTTCTTCGAGACCCCCACCGCATCCCTAAAGGCGCGAATTTCCTCATCGACCTCACGGGCGGCAATCTTGCGCTCGACCGGTTTGATTCGTGTGCGATCAAGCACATAGCTGGCCCCAATGGCGATACCGGGGGAAGCACCGATACCAAACAGGGTGATATCTTCAACGATTGTGCGCTTATTCTTCTCCAAAGCCGTCCTCAATCAGTTTGCCGATAGCCTCGATAGCCCGATCGGCATCGTCTCCGGTGACCTGCACCACAATGTCCGAGCCCTGAGCTGCCGCGAGCATCAGAATCCCCATAATACTTTTGCCATTAACCTCTTCACCCTCCTTGACAATGACCACCTCGGAGCCGAATTGATTGGCCGTCTGAACCAGTTGGGCAGCGGCCCTGGCATGCAGCCCCAAACGATTAATTATAGTGAAGCACTTCTTTTCCATCGTACAACCCTTCGATCAATACAGCTGAAACCAACCCAGCAATAGCAACGATGATATTAAAATCACAAGTAACGGCGAACCCCGTCGCCTCATCAAGGCGCACAGCCCAAATATCAGTGGCGCAGCACATAATCCCCAGGCGATTCCGCCATCGACATGGTCCGTCGCGGCGGCACCGATAAATGCAGCAAAAAGGCCAAGCAATACAACCAATACCTGTTTGAGGTAGATGGCCCTATCGGAAAGATGCCAGCGTTGTAAAGTAGAGACGACTCGCACTCCACCGCCGTAGCCCTTGATCAGCCCCTGCACCCGAAACCAGAAATGAGGCAGATTAAACAGAACTATAAATAAAACCGGCCCCCACAAAGAGCCATGAAAGGCCCAAAGCAGAGCCACCACGGCGGTAACTGGCCGGATTGCCCCCCAGAAAAAGGCATCCCCCATAGCAGCACAAGGGGCCACCAGGGCGGATTTGAATTCACTGATCGTGAAGCCTGGGTCGATGCCGTGCTGTGTCTGCTCTTCAAGTTTAAGCACAGCCCCTATTACCGTGGTCGCCAGGTAAGGATGGGTGTTGAAATATTCCAGATGACGACGGTAGGCAGCCAGCAAAGCAGCGCCCGAGTAGTAACGACGAAAGGCAGGGTTCAGGGCGTAAATCAGTCCGAGACTCTGCATCTGTTCATAATTCCAACTGGCCTGCAGCAGAAAGGACCTGGACAGCACCTGCAGCAAAACGGAGCGTGGCAGCTTCATGGGTCAGTAGCCTCTCATCGCAATGCCAGAACAAATAGGCCGAAAATAAAGGACCCAACGAACAGTAACACTGCACGAGGGACCCTCAGGCCGCTGAGCAGGGAACCGATACCAACCAGTGGAAAAAGCAGATAGACCCAGGGCGCCGCAGCAACTAAAGGCCCACTCAGATATTTAAAAAACAGCGGCAGACAGAGCATGCCTCCCCCGACAACGACGATCAAGGTCGCCAGGGAAGCCGCAGCAAAATGCAACATGCCCCGCAGATGTAAACCGTCCAGACCGTCGAACCGCCCGCTATCAAGAGCCAACTCGGCCATGGTTAACAAACGTGCGTTCGCCAACCGGGCCAGGCGATCAAACAGTTGTCCTGCTTTGCCAAAGGGCATGCCGATTAACAGACTGGCGACGGCCACAACCTGGGGCGACAAACCGGTTTGAGCATGGCTGACTATAGCTAAATAGGTACAACCTACCGCCACCTGACTATCATCGGGCGGAATAGCCGCCCCAACGGGCAGACGGCCTAGCCACAGAAGCTCTAGCATGGCGCCTATCTGCAGGCCAATCCCAACTTCTCCTAACAACCAACCGGTCAAGGGAGCGGCGACAATAGGTCGACATATCATGAATTGCCCAGCGGCCGTACGATCAAGCCCACACAATATGGCTACCGCAACGGTCACCCCCAAAGCGGGAAGAAACATACCTCACCTGTCATCAAGTCAACTTGCACCACAGTCGTTTCCGATCGGAAGGAACACATTGTAAAACAACCTTTACCCCATCATCCTCCAGAGCCTGTAACTGCTCGATATCGTCATCATTCAACGCCACAGTGCAACTCAAGCGCTTTTTATTCTTACCACCGTGCAAGTTGCCAAGATTCAGCTCGACAAACGGCACCCCTAAGTGATGCGCTTGCAAGGCATCCTGTGGATTGGCAAATAGCAACAACACCCGATGATCGGCCAACGCCTCTGAGCGCAAAACCTGGACCATCTCTTCGATGGTACCGATGGCCACTTTAATTCCCTTGGGCACCGCCGCTGCCATAAGCACCTTTTGAAAAGCAACTTCAGCCAGTTGATTATTGGCAACCACGATACAGTCTGCCCTAAGTGAAGGTACCCAGGCCTCTAGAATCTGGCCGTGGATCAATCGATTATCGACCCGGACTAAAACTATCCCCATCTGCTCCCCGTTAACGCAATGGTCCCTGTTCTTTCAACAGTTGACTTACCAAAAGAATACTCTTCAAGGCATACTCCTGAACCTCAGCAGCCAAGTCTTGAAGGGAGGAGCCACTGCGCGCATTGCAGGCCTTGAGAAGCATGGGCAGGCTCACTCCGGCCAGCACTTCGACCTGGGCGCACCCCATAAATGAGCTGCCTATATTGGTGGGCGTACCACCAAACATATCGGTCAAAATCAATACGCCCTCCCCGTCAAGGTCGAGCCTGGCAAGGGCGCTGGTGAAGCGCGCATGAATGTCGTCAGGACCGTCTTCCTGCCCAATCGACAAGACCTCTACCCCCGGCAGGGGGCCCAATATCATCTCAGCGGCATTGACCAGCCCCTGGGCCAGGTTGGCATGTGTAGCAATAATGATCCCGATCATTTTATCACTCTTTGGCAATGTCTCGATGAAGGACTTCCATGGTCATAAAAGAGCCACTCAGTTCCTGACAGAGTTTCTCCACAAGAGCCACACTCCGATGGTGCCCTCCCGTGCAACCGATAGATATAGTCAGATAGCTTTTCCCCTCTTGATGGTAATGGGGAAGCAAAAATTTCAGCATTCCCAAAAAAGAAGAGAGAAATTCCTGGGTCGCCGGCTGAGACATCACATAATCACTGACAGCAGCAGACAAACCGGTCTGGGGTCGCAAGTCTGGTACGAAATGGGGATTAGGTAAAAAACGTACATCCATCACTAAGTCGGAACCAGCCGGCAACCCGTGGCGGAAACCGAAGGACTGCAGCAACACCGCCAATGGGTAGTTTTGCTCGCCGCCGAATCCAATCTGCAGAACCTTGGCACGTAATTGGTGGGGCGTAAAAAGGGAGGAATCAATGGTGATGGTTGCCCTCCCCATGACCTCGGACAACAAGCGCCGCTCCTGGCGGACGCTCTCCAGCACCCCCTCATTTTGTTTCAAGGGATGACGGCGCCGGGTCTCGGAAAATCTACGGACGAGTATATCATCGGCAGCATCAAGAAAAAGGACGTCTACCTGATGGCCGGCATCTTTTATTTGCTGCAAAATTTCACGAAAACGGGATAGGTAATCCTGGTTCCGAATGTCAATAACCACCGCTACCGGTGTAGAGCGCCCTGCCGATTGCTGCGGGAGCTCCATAAAGTTCGGAAGAAGTACCAGCGGCAGATTGTCGACAACAAAATAACCCTGGTCTTCCAGGGCCCTAGCTGCAGTACTCTTGCCGGAGCCGGACAGACCGGTAACGATAACCAGACGCCCGCGCTTGTTTCCCTGTTCCCCTGAACATGGACTATCCAGGTTACTCTTCGTTGGTTGAATAGGATCATTCATAGTTTTTGCCATACCCGCTAAAAAGCAACAAATTGCAAAAAGCGCCCAAAAGATCTAGCCTTATTCTAAACATTAAGCAATGCGGAATGCGATACCACAATGGCCGTAATCTCAAGGCAAAAAAATGACCGGCCCTCATTGAAGAGGGCGGCCACAGTTAAATTGGATCAGAAAAACCAACTGATGTCTTGGACTGTAGAGCGATAGGTCTTTTCAGTTATGAACGCCACGCGCAACAGTCTCCCGCCGGAAAAAATGGTTTCAGTTCAGAGCTTTTCTTCTTCTTCACCGATAACGCGATAGATTTCCTCGCTGCTCGTCGCATCCAGCAAACGACGGCGAACCTCCGAACTTTTAAGCAACTTTGAAATCCTTGCCAATGTCTTCAGGTGGATTCCAACCGATTCTTCCGGGGCAAGCAGCAAGAAGAAAAGTCGGGCTGGTTTGCCATCCATTGAATCGAACTCGACTCCCCCTTCACTACGGCCAAAAGAGACCAACAGTTTGTCGATATCCTTAAGCTTTCCATGGGGGATAGCCACGCCTTCGCCGATACCGGTGCTGCCCAGACGTTCACGTTCTTGCAGAACACCAATCACTTCTTGCCGGTCCAAGCCATTCTCGACACCGACAATCGCATCAGCTAGTTCTTCTAATGCCGTATTTTTATCCGCAGCCTGCAAGTTCGGCACAATGGCAGCAGGGTTTAGTAAATCGACTATCTTCATTCCTGGTATTTAATTCCGACAGATTATTCTGCAGCCGGAATCCTCCCTCTAATATATTACAAATAGCTAGCTATTGAGCTTCCGGAACAATCAAACCGTAGTTCCCATCGGACCGCCGGTAAACGATACTGATTTCCTCGGTGGTAGAATCAGTAAAAACAAGGAATTCCTTATGCAAAAGATCCATCTGCATAACTGCTTCTTCAACGGCCATCGGTTTCACCGAAAAGCTATTGCTGCGAATGATGCTCGGTTGGCCGATACCCTCATCGATACTTTCAGCCGCATAGACGGTCTTGGCCACACGCCGCTCACGACCACTAGTCGGTTTATGATCTTTAAGCTTTTCTTTATAGCGCTTGAGCTGACGTTCTATTTTATCCACTGTCCCATCGATGGCCGCATACATATCGTTAGTATGTTCAGAACCTTTAATTGTGATTCCTTTGGCCACCAGAGTAATTTCCGCACTGTGGCGGATTTTCTTTGCTACAGAGAGTACTGCCTGCGCATCGATCGGCTCGTCAATATACTTTTTGACGCGAGAAAGTTTTTCCTCAAGGTAGTTACGCACGGCATCACTGGTTTCCATGTGTCTGAACGTTACGGCAATTTGCATAAATGTACCTCCAGGGGATTGTAGTTTGTTGATGTCTGAAACAGCCTCGCCATTGACCTGAACTATCAACCTGTCTTTGGCCCTGCCTCCTTTCAGAAAAAACGCTTTCGCTCCGTGGATGACCTTATCCCCAACATTTCCCGGTATTTGGTAACGGTACGCCGGGCGATATCGATACCCTGCTGACGCAGCATATCGACAATCTTCTGGTCCGAAAAAGGTTTTTTGATGTTTTCGCCAGCGACGATTTCCTTAATCTTACTTTTAACACTTTCCGAAGCGATGGAAGCTCCCACGGTAGTGTTAATGCCACTATTGAAAAAATATTTAAGTTCGAACAGGCCTCGCGGCGTCTGCACATACTTATTTGTGGTGACCCGACTGACTGTTGATTCATGCATCTCAATATCCTCGGCAACGTCACGCAGCACCAGCGGCTTGAGATGTTCTATGCCCTTGTCAAAAAATTCTTTCTGAAACTTTACTATACTTTTAGTTACCCGGTAGATGGTCCGCTGGCGCTGATGGATGCTTTTAATCAGCCACATCGCTCCCCGTAACTTCTCCTGGATATATTCGCCCGCTTTTTGGTCGACATTGGCACTACCCGTAAGGGCATTTCGATAAAAAGAGTTGATCCGTAAATTAGGCAGACCCTCGTCGTTCAAAACGACTACATACTCTTCGCTAATCTTATAAACGAAGATATCAGGCGTGATGTAATGGATGTCCTCCTGGCTGTAAGCACGGCCAGGTCGCGGATCAAGTCCTGAAATAATACGGGCCGCACCGAGGACATCGTCTAGGCTCTCATCCAAAGCTTTAGCAATAGCCGGGTATTTTCGAGTTTCCAGCTCGGCCATATGGTGTTGGAGAATCCGCTCCACAAGGCTGCCCTCCATGTCCAACTGCTGAACCTGTTTTAACAGACAGCCCTGCAATGTATGGCTGCCTACGCCCGGCGGATCAAAATCCTGCACTAGGCTCAGGGCCCGTTCTACAATCGGCATTGCCAGTCCGGAACAACTGACAATTTCCTCTACCGAGGCCTGTAGGTAGCCGTTTTCATCGATATTACCAATGATCTCACCAGCTGCGAGTCGCTCATCATCAGCAATTCTACTGAGATTAAGCTGCCATAGTAGATGGTCGCCGAGAGAGCTCTTTTTGGTCAGTAAATTTTCATAACTGGGCCGATCATCGTCTCCTTCGTACATTTCAGAAGAAGTACCACTGAGATGATTTCCCTCTAAATATGTCTGCCAATCGACATCGTTAAACTCTTCCGGATTTTCCTTAAGTTCCTGCACTTCATCGCTGGCCGCTTCATCTTCTGCAGACTCTTTTTCAGCGTCCTGCTCTTCCTTCTCCTCAAGAGTATCAACGCCCTCTTCCAGAATCGGATTCTCTTCCAATTCCTGCTGAACAACGAGTTCCAACTCCATACGAGACAACTGCAACAGCTTAATGGCCTGTTGCAACTGCGGAGTCATGACTAGTTGCTGAGTCAATTTCAGTTGTTGGCGGATTTCTAAGGCCATGATACTCCCGGGACAATGCCCATACGCTTAACGCTAACAAGGAAGAGCCGCTTAACGGCTAGAGCTTAAACTTATCTCCCAGATAAATAGAACGTACATTCGGGCATGCAGCAATTTCACTCGGCAGACCGCAGGTCAGAATCTCTCCGGCATTCAGAATATAGGCCTTGTCACAGACACCAAGAGTTTCACGCACATTGTGGTCAGAAACCAAAACACCGATGCCGCGCTGACGTAACTTGGCAATAATATTCTGAATATCAATAACCGCAATCGGGTCAATACCGGCAAAGGGTTCATCCAGCAGAATAAAAGCCGGATTGACCACAAGCGCCCGAGCTATCTCAAGACGTCGCCGTTCTCCTCCCGACAGAGCATAACCAGGAGATCTAGCGACATGTTCCAATCGAAAGTCTTCCAACAGCTCAACCATACGCTGACGTTGAACCACAGAAGGGATATCCAAGGTCTCCAAAATGGCCAGGAGGTTTTCCTCAACTGTCATTTTACGAAATACGGATGCTTCCTGCGCCAGATAAGCAATACCGACTCTTGCCCGCTGATACATCGGCATGTCGGTCAATTCTTTATCGTTTAGAAAGATCTGTCCCTTATCCGGGCGGACCAAACCAACAACCATGTAAAAAGATGTTGTTTTTCCAGCTCCGTTAGGTCCCAACAGACCAACCACCTCGCCAGAAGCCACCTCCAAGTCAACTCCGCGCACCACCTGCCGCCCGTCGTAAACCTTATGAAGACCTTTGGCAACAAGGCGTTGTGTCATTCTGACGCCCTTTCCCTTGGGTGAAAAACGGCCTTAACCCGCTCACCCCCCTTACTGCGTACGATACTACGTTCGGAGTTAAGAAAGAAGACAATTTCATCGCCTTCGACAAAGTCCGCGCCTTGACGAACTTTCGGCGAACCGGTTAAAACAACTTGGCCGCGCGCTCGATCAAGGATAGCTTTTTGACCAGTCGCTACACGCTCTCCCTGTTCAATACGTACCTGCCGAAATGCCTCAATACGGTCAATACGTTGACCTTCGTTGGCCTGATATAAAATCAGTTCCTCTGCGCGAATCGTTATATCACCCTGCACGGCCACAACCTCGCCGACAAAACGAACCGTACCGGCCGCCTGGTCGGCCTCGAGACGATGGGACGTAATCTCAATGGCCTCTGAACCGCCCCCCTTCTGGCCGGCAAAGGCAATCGAGCCACGTCCGCCAACAAAAAGGGTGAGCAATAGCAGCAAAAGAATGACGCTGATCCGGCAAACCGACATGTGGTTCATTCAACTCCTCTACCAGTTGCGCAGCCTGGTATGCACCTGGCCCAAGATCGTCATGCGTTGCTGTTGCAGAGAAATCTGCAACCCTTGACCTTTTATTTCCATATCTTTGGAAACCAATCGCACCAGCGACTCGCTAGTTATCAATTCGGCCTTGTTGTCATAATATAATTGCTGGCAATACAGCGCCTGACCTTGACCGCTCCTTACCACCACATCGCCATTAAGTTCCACATTACCGGTTACTGAAAACCACTTACCCCGCTGAGCAGTTAGCTGAATATCGCCGAACTCTCCTTGATCATATAATGTCATATGAACATTTTCGAGCTGCGATTCCTGGAGTTGTGACTCGTGAGCCACAGAATCAGCCTGCAACCTCCAGAAACGCCGATCTCCTCTGGTTTCCGTATAATCGACATTATCTAAGGCAATATCAATATTATCTGGAAGCATCTCAATCAACTGCGTGGGAGTGGCTATTTTAAAATTTCGCCACAACACAAAAGACACCGTACCAACCAGCATAATTATGAAAAATAATAAAATATTTCGGATAGTTATCTTGCTTTTCATAGTTATTGTCAGTATAGCACCAAGCCCCATACCTGTAAAGATCAATCCCTTAACTTGGCACGAGATTTGACGCCATCAATCCCTATCATCGGCAAAGTATCGCCCAGTGACTTCGCCCCAACAACCTGTCTCTTTCAACAACAGATCACAAACTTCTCTGACAGCACCACGCCCCCCAGGTCTACGGGTGACATAGTCAACCCGCCCCCTTAGCTCGTCAACACCATCAGCCACAGTGACCGCAAAACCTACCCGCTTTAAAATAGGCAGATCCACTAGATCGTCTCCAACATAGGCGACTTCTTGGTCTTCAAGGCCATGCTCTTGCAGAACGGCTTCATAGGGGGGCAGCTTCTGCTTAGCCCCCTGATGCAGAATTTCAATTCCTAACTCTCTAGCCCGTAAAGTCACAATCTCCGATTCGCGCCCAGTGATGATGCCAACCTTGATCCCGGCCCGCTGCAACATTTTGAGACCGTGGCCATCCTTGGCATCAAAAGTCTTGCTCTCGACCCCGTTGGCATCGTAAGTGATGCGGCCATCAGTAAGAACTCCGTCGACATCTAGCAGCAATAAGCGAATCTTCCGCAAACGTTCTTGCATCAAACTACCCCAGCTTTCAAAAGGTCGTGTAAATGAATAATCCCCACCGGCACCCGACTCTCTTCACTATCAAAAACGAACAAAGAGGTTATGGTGTGGGATTCCATAATCTGCACTGCTTTAGCCGCTAAGGCAGAGGCAAGGACACGCTTGGGATGGCAGGCCATAACTTGACCGACCGGCCGATCAAGAGCTTCAAAACCCTGTGCCATAGATCGTCGTAGATCGCCGTCGGAAAAGACGCCGACCAACTGGTCGGCATCGTTCAACACCCCGGTAATCCCTAATTTTTTACTGGTGATTTCAAAAAGGGCTTCCTTCAGAGGAGTGGACTCATGACACATCGGCATCTCACTGCCACAATGCATGAGCTCCTCAACTTTCAGCAGCAGCTTACGGCCAAGGGAACCTCCCGGGTGAAACAGGGCGAAGTCCTCTTCCTTAAACCCTCGCCTAACCAACAAAGCCACGGCTAAAGCATCTCCCATAGCCAGAGTCGCCGTGGTGCTGGCGGTAGGAGCCAACCCTAGGGGACAGGCCTCCTCCCGAATAGAGATATCCAAAAAAACGTCGCCGGCGCGGCGCAAAGCGCTGTGAGAGTTACCGCTCATGGCGATCAACGGCAAGCCCATCCGTTTGATAACCGGCAAAATACGGACGATCTCATCGGTCTCACCCGAATTGGAAACCGCGATGACTACATCGCCCTTCATCAGCATGCCCAGATCTCCGTGAATCCCCTCAGCCGGATGCAGAAAAAAAGCCGGCGTTCCCGTGGAAGCCATGGTCGAGGCGATCTTCTGGCAAATCAAACCGGACTTTCCCATTCCGGTAATCACCACCCGTCCCTTACAGGACAACAACACCTCCACGGCCCGAGTGAAATCCCCGTCAACCCGGTCGGCCAAATCTGAAAGGGCTTGTGCCTCAATCCGCAGGACACGCCTTGCCACATCGATCATTTCGTTCATGGTGCATCAGCCCCTTTAACGATAGCGTCAATAGCCAGCATCTCCTGCCACATCGCTTTTACCTTGTCTAGCGCCAAGGAATTAGGTCCATCACACAGCGCCCGAGAAGGATCATGATGCACCTCCCAGAACAGAGCATCAATACCCACAGCGACCGCTGCTCGTGACAGTGCACCGACAAATTCCCGCTGTCCGCTTGAAGCGACGCCGGAACCGCCAGGCAGCTGCACCGCATGAGTAGCATCGAAGACCACCGGGCATCCGCTCTGGCGCATAATGGCCAACGAGCGCATATCAACGACTAGGTTATTATAGCCAAAGGTCGTCCCTCTCTCCGTCAGCAGGACATCCTGGTTCCCCGTCGAGGCGATCTTGGCGACCACATTGGTCATATCCCAAGGCGCAAGAAACTGGCCTTTTTTCACGTTGACCACCCGACCGCTATTACCGGCGGCAATCAACAAGTCGGTCTGTCGGCAAAGAAAGGCCGGGATCTGAATAATATCAAGCACCTGGGCAGCTGCTGCAACTTGCGAGGCATCGTGGATATCGGAAACCACCGGCACCCCCAGCTCATCCTTGACCCGCTGTAAAATCCGCAACCCTTCGGTCAGACCCGGGCCACGGAAGGCATCGATAGAGGTACGATTGGCCTTATCAAAAGAGCCCTTAAAGATCAAAGCCCCCCCCAACTCATCAGCTATCGCCTTTAAGTGGCGGGCAATACCCAGAGTCGTCTCTTCATCTTCGATGACGCAGGGCCCCGCAATCAGCACAAGGGGATGACCTGCACCAAAAGTCACTTCGCCCACCGTTACTTCACGCACCATTTCAGTCCTCACTTCGACCCTTCAAACAGGCCCCGACAAAGGATTCAAAAAGAGGATGGGGATCCATCGGTCTGGAACGAAATTCCGGATGGAACTGACAACCCAAAAACCAGGGATGCTCTTTAAGCTCTACGATCTCCACCAGGTCTGCAGCAGGATAGGTGCCTGAGATAATCAGACCGGCCTTGCTCAACTGATCGCGGTAGAGATTATTGAATTCATAGCGATGGCGATGACGCTCGGTGATGTCCCCCTGACCGTAAATACGCCGCCCTAAAGTATCTTTTTCCAAAGAGCATGGGCAGGCACCAAGCCGCATGGTCCCGCCTTTGCGCGATACATTTTTCTGGCTTTCCATAATATGAATCACGGGGTTTATAGCGTCTTCCTTGAATTCGCTGGAATGGGCGTCCTCAATACCGCACACGTTGCGGGCGTACTCAACAACCGCCATCTGCATGCCGAGACAGATACCGAAAAAGGGTACCATATTCTCTCGGGCGAAACGGATGGCAGCGATCTTCCCTTCGCTACCGCGCTGGCCAAAACCACCGGGCACCAGGATTCCGTCGACTTGGGCAAAGGTATCGCCCACACCGTGCCGCTCCAGTGTTTCGGAATCAACATAGGTCAGCTTCACCCGGCAATCATTGGCGATACCACCATGGGTCAGGGCCTCGGCCAAGGATTTGTAACTTTCGGTCAATTCAACATATTTGCCAACAATTGCGATGACGATCTCCGACGCCGGTTCTTTGACGCGCTTATTAATCAATTTCCAGGGAGAAAGGTCAGGCGCCTTGGTCCAGATATTTAGATATTCGGTAATTCGCTCATCAAGCCCTTCTTCGTGCAAAGCGATAGGCAGATCATAAATACTTGGCACATCCCGAGCGGTAATCACAGCATCCTCGGGGACGTTGCAGAAAAGGGCAATTTTAGCCTTCATGTCCCGCGGGATCTCACGATCACAACGACACAGCAGGATATCGGGCTGAATGCCTATTTCACGCAGTTCCTTAACACTGTGCTGGGTCGGCTTGGTTTTTAACTCACCTGCCGTAGGAATATAGGGCACCAGAGTCAGGTGAATATACAGCACATTTTCCCGGCCGCGATCAGCACGAAACTGGCGAATCGCCTCCAGAAAGGGCAACGACTCAATATCGCCGACCGTACCGCCTATCTCGACAATGGAGATATCTACATCCTTGGAGTTTTCCAGAATCTTGCTTTTTATCTCGTTAGTGATGTGCGGAATAACCTGAACCGTACCACCGAGATAATCGCCGCGTCGCTCTTTACGAATAACCGAATCATAAACCTGTCCGGTAGTAAAGTTTGACTTTTTGGAAAGCCGAGCCGAAGTAAAACGCTCGTAGTGGCCCAAATCGAGATCTGTTTCGGCACCATCATCAGTGACAAAAACTTCACCATGCTGAAAAGGACTCATGGTGCCAGGATCTACATTGATATAAGGGTCCATCTTCTGCATAGAGACCCGCAATCCGCGGGCTTCCATAAGGGCGCCAATAGAGGCCGCAGACAATCCCTTCCCCAGGGAGGAAACAACGCCACCGGTAATGAACAGAAACTTGGTCTTCATAAAAACTCCTCCCCCAGGGCAAACCGGGAATTAATCGGAAATCAAAAGGTGGTGCCTTAAATACAAACTCGCAATTTTACACTCATAGCAAGCAAATGGAAACCCCCATTTTCCGGCTTATTGGATATCCTTGCTTTTCAATAACATCTCGACCCGCAGAACATCCTCTGGCGTATCGACTCCGATGCACACCTGATCCGTTTCAATTACACGAATTCGGTATCCATGCTCTAAGGCCCGCAACTGCTCTAGCTTTTCGAGTTGCTCTAAGCGGCTTTCCGGCATAGCGGCAAAACGAAGCAAAAAATCGCGTCGGTAAACATACAGCCCGATATGCTTGAACGCACCAAGATCGGCCATCGGCGTAGCAGAAGCCTGCCACTCTTCGCGAGGAAAAGGAATGGGCGATCGGGAAAAATAAAGGGCGTCGCCTGCATGATCAGTGACCACCTTAACCACATTCGGATCGCGAAATTCCTCCCAATCAGAAATAGCCGTCTTCAAAGTTCCCATAGGAATGGAGGGGTCATCACGCAATGGGGCCACAGCCGCATCGATCATGGCGGGTGCAATCAAAGGCTCATCCCCCTGAACATTAACCACCAGATCAGCCTCCAGTTCATGGGCGACCTCAGCCAGGCGATCGGTGCCAGAGGCATGATCCTCGCGGGTCATCCATGCTTCTCCACCAAAGGCTGTCACCGCCTGAAAAATCCGCCGATCATCCGTAGCAACGATGACACGGTTAATGGTTGCCGAACTGTCGACGCGTTCATATACCCGTTCGATCATGGTTTTACCAGCGATTTTAACCAGAGGCTTGCCCGGAAAACGGGTCGAAGCAAAACGGGCAGGAATAATGGCCGTAATCCGCATATATAGTCCCCTAAAATAAGCTACAATTCGAGTCGTAGCCTAAAGAAAACAGTCTAGGTTGTCAAGAAACACCCTGATAAGTCGGCACGCTTTTTTCATACAGGTCGCACGCTAAATAACCATTGAGTTTTCGTATAGACAATACCCTGGGCTGTCTTCTCCTGATTAGCCACTCAAATCGAATAAATTTGCGTGAACCAATACAAGTCAACCAAAACAGCCAATCTAATTTACCCCAGCTAATTGACTGGGCAAAAAAGGCACCATTATTGTCCCGCCCTAACGATTCTTTGTTGTTACTTTACAAAACTCCGCAACCATTAACCAGAACCAAGCTTTAGTTTAATTCAGTAACGAGTCAGTCGATTGTATTTATTGCTGCATTGTCAAACACCAATCAAGCTTTGAGTCATCCCTAATAATCAAAAAAGCACATATTAGAATTTGCTTTGACTAATTCCGGACTTGCTGATTTGTGCCATTTCAATTGTAGGCCTTTTGTTGACTGACCACATATGTTAAGTTCGTTTGATCTATTGTCCTGGCACAGGCTGCCATAACCTTCGCTAGACTATAATCTGCCCTTTCTGAAAATTGTGACAATGCTCATCCCACCATTAAAAATCGCCTCTCGCTGGTCGACCGGATATAGTTTGGTCGGTTTGCTGTTGTTACTGTGTACTCTTTGTCTGGATGCCTGGTCCTCCAATATCTGCGCGGCGGATGATACGTTAAACACACTCACAGCACAATCCAGCCAACCAGTACCATCTGATGCTTCCCTCGCAGAGGCAATAGTCCAGTTGCCACCTGTCAATGTTGTAGCCATCCCGGAACCGATGACCGGGAAGGGCACTAGCATTCATAGTGAAATCCTTGAAAAACTTCCTCTACGCAACAACAGTATAAATGAAGCACTCACCATCCTGCCGGGCGTTCAATTCAGCGAAACGGCCAACATATCCACCCAGGGAGGGGAGATTTTGCCGCCCCAAGTATCTATATCCGGCGGTAAAATCTTTGACAACAACTTCACCATTGACGGTGCCAGCAACAACAGCCTGCTCGACCCGGACGGAGAAACCAGTCCGGCTTCAAACAATGACCTTCCTGGTCACGCCCAAGAGCTGTTCCTCGATGCTTCTCTGGTCGAAAAGATAACAGTTTACGATAGCAACGTGTCCGCACGTTTCAGTCGCTTCAAAGGTGGGGTGGTCGAAGCTGAAACTCTAAGCCCACTCCCTTGGTTCACAGGCAAGCTGTTTTATCGCACGACTCGTGATGAGTGGACATCTTTCCACATTGATCCAGATAAAGAAGATGATTTTTTATCCTCCACTGACCACAAGGATCAACCCAAGTTCCGCAAGCATCATTTCGGGGTCGACCTTCACATCCCCATTACGTCCGACTTGCTCACGGTAAGCTCATATCGTCTTTTACATTCAAGAATTCCTTTGGAACAGGATGGTCAAAGCAAAACACAGGAACGTCTCCAGGAAAACTTTTTAATAAAAACCATCTTTCACGCTTCTGAAAATGTTGATTTAGACCTACTCTGGACCTATACACCCTATGAAGGTGACTATTTCAAGTTAGGCTTTCGCAATAGCGATTTCACTCTTCATGGGGGGGGGCATCTATTCTCTATAAATGGTCATGCCCAACTTCCACTGGCCACTCTGGAACTTCAAGCGGCATACCAAATCAGTGAAAATTCACGCAATGCTCCTACTCATATGACCCAGACCCAAAATGCCGATGGCAGCTGGGATAAGGAAGGATTTCTTGGAGACATTGAAAAAAACCAAGAGAGCATACAGCTAAAAGCCGACCTTGGTTTTATCCCCTTTCAAATAGGTATTACACAGCACAGTCTGAACGCCGGTATTGACCTTCAATATATCGAAGGTACAACCAAGCGCCAGGACACCAGCTATCTTTACACATATCGTCCAACCTCAGCCCCCAGACGCACTGTTTATGAAAAAGCTGACGTTACGGCCATAATGCGACAATACGGCGCGTACCTGGAGGATATCGCCACTTTGGGCCGCCTTGAAGTTCGTCCTGGGTTACGTCTTGATTACGACGACTACACGCAAAACCTCAATCTTGCACCGAGACTTGCAGCCGCATTAGATGTCTTCGCGAATCGCCAGACACTTCTGATCGCCGGTTACAATCGTTATTACGCCGGCACTCTTCTTACCTACAAAATGCGGGAAGGTCTCAAACCAACCTACCAAGAACGCTGGTCTGAGGATGACGGCTGGACCTTTTACAGCAGTTCCTCCACCAACACGCGATACTCGAAACTCAAAACCCCATATGCAGACGAATATGTTCTGGGGCTGGAGCAGCAGCTATTCGGAGGTAAGGCATGCATCAAGTATATCCGCAGAGACGGTCGAGATGAGTTCGCCAAAACGTTCGGCGACAAAGAGGATGATGGGTATCGCTACTACACCCTGAATAACAATGGCGACAGCCACCATGAAAGATACAGCATTTCCTGGGAGCGGCAATGGCCTAACCATTATCTGAGCGTTAACGGCACTTATCAAGAAACTGACAGCAGCAACGAATCCTATGATGGCCTGCTGGATGAGGAGGACCTTGAGGAACAGGTCTGGTACAACGGCCATGCTGTGAATAAAAACGACCTCCCGCGAAAAGACTTCAACAGGCCCTGGGTGGTTAACCTCACCTATGTCGGAAGGTTACCCTATGGGTTTTCCCTTAGTGGTATGGCCAAATATCGTAGTGGTTACCGTACCCTGAAAGATACCAAGGAGGATATTGTGATTCCTGATGGGGAGTCGCTACCGGTTTATGATGAGGTGAAACAAGGTGGGGGAGTTACTGTTTCTTGTCGTATCGCTTGGGAAAAACAGCTCTATCAAAACCAGAGCATGGTTTTGAGCCTAGAGGCCAACAATCTGTTCGATAAAAAAACCTCTGTCGGCGATACCAACGATTATGAAATTGGCCGCCAGCTCTGGGCCGGGCTGGAATATCAATTTTAACTACTAAAGTTATTGTCCAGAAAAGGAACAAACAATCCAACCAAGCGCTCTACACTCCCCAAAAGTCATGCCCCATTACAACCTCTCAGCACCCTATCTTGCAAAAATCAAAGGCTTTGACAAAAGAAAACTTTTTTCACCCTTGGTCAGCCAGAGTGAATACAGGCCAGGCATTGCAGGGGGCGGTATAAAAACAGAGAGTTTCTGACTGCTGTGTAGGTTAATCTCAGTAAGCTCTATGGGCAACGGAACAATGGAGACACCACCATTGCCATGTCCAAGAAATGCTTTGTCCCCCTTCACTGCCAACCCGGTCAGCTTCTCGCTGTTCACCATTCGAAGCTGCTGCAGGGTTTTTAGATCAAACGAACGAACACCGTCTTTAGAATCGAACAAGTAGCCCCTATCACCAAAAATACTGACCCCTTTGACATACTGCATGGATGCAAGGGACGTAAGGAATTTAGGTTTTTCCGGCACCGAAATGTCGTATACCTGGCAGCCCGCCGTGGCATTGGCCACCAGCATCTTATCTCCTGCCGCCGAAACAGCCAAGGTTCGGGCAAAGACCTTTAAGGACAAAGGCAGATCGACTACGCCAACCAGCCTTGGAGCCGTTGATTCTTCAAGCGAAATCTGCAGGAGCCCCGCCTTATCAGTAGCAGCAAAAGCGACCTTGCCGACAACCGCAACGTCTCGCACATAGCCGATTTCACCCAGGTGTCCGATAACCCGCGGCCCAGCTTGACCCTCAATATCGACGATATATAGACCGGCCTTGCCCGCCGCTACCACAACTAAGTTATCAACCAGAGTAACCGCTTTTGCAACACCAGCCAATTTTACCGTATAGGCCAACCGCAGACTTTCATCCTGCTTCACCGTCAATACCTGCAAACCCTTGATACCGGCCGCGACATAGACCCGGTCATCCTGGATGGCCACATCCAAGGCATAAACTGGTGTGGAGGCCACCATGCGGCACTCCCCCCTGGAATCGCAGCTCACCCTATGCAGCCCACTTGTACCATCGGCAACGTAAAGAGTGTCCCCTTGGGTGACTAACCCTCTGACATAACCGGGAGTAGCCAATCTTTGTAGACCGGTCGATGGTTTTATATTCTCCAGGGAGACAATCTGCAAACCGTTTCTCCCGTCGACAATATAAATGTGTTTTCCGTAGGCGACGACATCCCCAGCCCTACCGGGAGTATCGACCGTGGCAACAATGCGCCAAACAAAACCGGAATCACGCTCGAGAATTTGTAGACCCTTAATGTCCGCCACATAAACCCTCTCCCCGGCCACGGCAACCCCCCGGGCAAAACCAGGAGTGTGAACGGAAACGGGTCGTTTGAGGGCCGTACCTGACAACAAAAAGATATCTAGCCCTGATTGTCCACAGCCAACAAATAACTCCGAATCAGATGCCGCAACGCTTCGTGCCGGACCGCTAGTTTTTAATTTGCGAATTAAACGCCCCACCCCCGTCACCTCAAGGTCATACTCCCAGACCCCTCTCTTGCCCTTGGCCACAAAAAGTCTGCCTTTGCTCAGGGCAAGTCCCACAGATATTCCTTCGCTAGCAATCTCCCCAACGATATATGGCTGTTGTGGCCGGCTCACTGAAACAATGGTTACGCCATGCTCACGGGTTGCCACCAATATCCTGTCACCGGAAATCAGCACGTCGACGGCGTGGCCCTTAAGGGGTAGAGTTGCCACGATACGCGGCCGTTTGGAATCGGCAATAGCAATCACCTGCAGGCCGGCCAAGTCATCAGCTACATAGGCATAGGCACCGGCTACAGCCATGGACCAGGCAGCTCCAGGTGTATCGACGCTACCGATGATCACCGGCTTTCGCGGATTACTGATATCGGCCACCTGAAAACCACGCTTGCGATTGGCGAGGTAGGCCCTATCGCCCCGAACAACCACTTGCCTTAACTGATCCCAGGTCGGCAATGAGCCAACAATGGCCCCCCGGTTTCCAGCATCATAAGTCAGGTAAGCCCCCACCTTTTCATCGAAACCGTGACCGGTAATGTTGACCAACATCCCCTTCCCGTCGATTTTCTGAAAAACGGCGGAGGCCTCCACCTTGAGCGGTTCAATCACCCCAGGCTCAAAGAACAAAGCCCGCAGCAAAAAGAGCACCAGAGAAACATAGGCGATTAGACTAAATGCACACAGGGCCAGGAAAGTGCGTTTTGTTTTTAAGTGGTGATATAAAAAGGACCTATCCATTGGTGTCCACGTTTTCTAAAGACTGATGAGCCGATGGCATCAGAGGA
Organism: Desulfuromonadales bacterium; assembly: GCA_013619105.1. Taxonomy (GTDB): domain Bacteria; phylum Desulfobacterota; class Desulfuromonadia; order Desulfuromonadales; family Syntrophotaleaceae; genus Syntrophotalea_A. Next base: position 102,601 of record JABXKU010000001.1, on the reverse strand, counting down.
TTTCGTCGGAAAGATTTTGTGTCTCGCAAAGCCACCGGGAAATAACTTGATGAAGCAATTTATGTTTAAAGGGTTTACACACAAAATCGTTCATGCCCGCCTCCAGGCAACGATCTTCGTCTTCCTGCCGAGAAAACGCCGTTAAAGCAATGATTGGGATTCTGTGCCCGGCGGCCCGGATGTTCCTGGCTGCCGTATAACCGTCCATTGTGGGCATTTGACAGTCCATAAGCAGCAAATCAAAGGCCTGTTGCCCAACCAGGTTAACGGCCTCCTTACCATCGGTGACAACAGTCACCTGATAGCCAAGATTGGAGAGGCTGATATCGATAAGCTTGCCGGTGGTAGAATTGTCTTCGGCCACCAGAATAGACCCGAAGCTTCGACCGCTTTTCCCCACGAAAGAATGTGATTGCTCCGTCGCTTCTTCCAATTTGGTCGACACATCACTCTTATTCACCGGTAAATTTAAAACATTTGTCAACGATCCATGTAACCACGAAGGAAGCAATGGTTTATAAAAGTAAGCATTGATTGCATCTTGGGTTCCTTGCTCCCAGGAGGCACGGGAATTACGTGGTCCCATAGCAATAAGCCGAATCCCCTGAGAGGCCGAACCAAGGCGCAGCTTCCTCATCAATAAACATCGATCTTCCAAGGGAAAAGCGTCACTTAGTAACACCACGTCAAAAGGCGCGTTATGGGCCAGACTTGCATCGAGTTTTTTCCCAGCCAAAGAACATTGGTGGCTGAGCTGGACAGACCAACCCGCATACAGCAAGTGTTGATGCAACATGTGGCAAACAGATAGATTTTTTTCAACCACTAGAATTCTTTTGCCGACGCCTTCTTCAGGTGGGTCTGGAATAACGCTTCCCTTGTTAAAAGAGACAGCAAAAGAAAAAACCGACCCTTCCCCTAACTTGCTCTCAAGACTGATTTGCCCCCCCATAATCCCTACCAATTGCTTGACGATAGCTAAGCCAAGGCCGGTTCCGCCATGCAATCGGGTGGTCGAATTGTCTGCCTGGGAAAAGGATTCGAAAATTCGCTGTTGGGCCGTCGGTTCGATTCCGATACCAGAATCAATCACCTCGAAACGAAGAGTTATCTTATCCAAGAACTGTTTTTCGGGTACGACACGTAATAATACTTCGCCCGAATATGTAAACTTTATGGCATTACTTAACAGATTAAAAAGTACCTGCCGCAGACGACCAGGATCACCTCGCAACACCGGTGAAATCTCCGGAGAAACATGGCAAATCAATTCAACGCCTTTGGCAAATGCCACTTTCCCCAATAACTCAATGGGGCATCCAATTACTTCAAGTAGATTGAATTCGACATGTTCAAGGGTTAGTTTACCCGCTTCAATTTTTGAAAGATCCAACAGGTCGTTAAGAATCTCAAGCAATGCTTCTCCGGAACCATTAAGGGTCTCTACAAGGCTCAACTGTCCCGCATTAAGACTACTACTCAGAAGCAACTCGGTGCTACTCAATACCCCCACCATAGGCGTACGAAGTTCATGACTGATATTGGCCAGAAAGCGAGACTTGGTACGATTCGCCTCTTCCGCCGCATCCCGGGCCTGTTCCAACTCAGCGACAGTTTCCTGCAATTCATCGTTTGAGGACCGCAACTCCACAGTCCGTTTACCAACCAAGTCTTCAAGATGCTTACGATAGTTAGCCAGTTGTTTATCGCGGTCCTGCAGATGCTCTAACATATCATTAAAGCCGTCAATCAAAGCTCCAATTTCGTCATTGGTTCCTTTGGTAGCCCGGATCGTGAAATCCTCATCCTTGGTCACCGCCTGCATTTTATCGACAAGATAGAGAATCGGCCGAGAGATAAGATGCTGCATTTGGCGCGACAGAATATAGGCGAGTAAAAAGGAGAGACCTAGCACAGCAATCACAGTACCGGCAAAAAGGCGTTTCCAGCGGGTAAAAGCTTTCAGATCAGTATTGAGATAAACCATGCCGACCTGCTGTCCTTGAGTCACAACAGGGCTAAAGACCGCCAAATGGTTTCCAGTAAAGAAAAAAGCTTGTTCGCCCGCCTCAATGCCTTCGGCCAACTGTTTGTATTCTGCGGGGGAGATGAGCGGATGGCCGGATCTCGAAGATACGGAAGACGTGTCTTGTCTAATGTACCGAGCTAGAGGCTCATTGAGTCGGTCGAAGATATACGCAAGCTGAATATTTGGCTCAAGGGATAAGGAAGACAGGGTGTTTTGGGCCAATTCCCGATCGTTAAACGGCAGGACGGCTGCCGCATTGGCAGCAATAACACCGGCCAGGGAGGTCTGGTTAGCCACCATGGAGCGTCTGAAAGAAAAAACTTCCAAACCAAAATATGCAAGGGAGGAAAGAAGCAAAACGATACTGCAGACCAACAAAATAATGGTGGTCAGTTTCTGCTTAAGGGTTGCACAGAAAAATAAATTTCTCATTGTCGATACAACACCAGGAAGATATGACAAGACATGAAGTTATAAAAGGTTCCGACAAAACAGCCTATTTGAAATTTGAATAACGGTGAGGACACTAATTGATCATCCGTTTTATAGATAGGGGAGAATAATCACTATCACATCGCACTACTTAGGTTGCAGCTAATTTATGGTGCATGCAAACCACCTTGAATTAATAATTCCTCAAGGTTGCCCTACCTTAACAAATTGTGGAGATACTGAAAAGTTATTTTGATCTTTGTTAATGCAATTTCGGGGAACTCATAAGCAGACATCAAAATAAAAACCCGTTTAACGCATCTTGTCAGCAAGAGCGTCAAACGGGTTTAAACATCGGGTATAAGGTCCCCAACCGGATGAACGAAATGTGTAATCAGGACTGTCGAACAAATATTTCCTGGGCCAACTGCTCATCCACGGCAAATTCGGAATTCCCAACATGAAAAATATAGGCGGGAAAAGTACGGCTTAGCCGAATGCTACTACCCGGCAAAACCCCCATAGACATGAGCTTTTGCATTTTTTTGGGATCTTCGGTCGACAAATAAGCAATCTCACCGGACTCGCCAACTTTGAGTTCCGTCAGGGATACCACTCCGGCGCCCCCTTTTTTACGAGCCTCAAAACAACAGGGACCCGGGGGGATAGCCTTGCCGTGGGGACAGGTTGTCGGATGATTAAGCAGGGTACATATTTTGGTGTCAATTCCTTCATTGAGCAAATGTTCAAATTCACAGGCCTTACTGTTGGCATTTGCTCCTTTAAGGTCGAATATGTCCATCATCAACCGCTCGGAAAGGCGGTGTCGGCGAACAACTTTTTGCCCTTCCATGCGACCTTCATGGCGCAAATAGACCCTGGCTCCCTTGACTTCGACCAAGGCCTGTTCGGCCAATTCAACCAGGGGCTGATCATCAACTGAAACCTGCAGATCCTGCAAAGAGATGGAATTGTCTCCCTCTTCAACCACGGCAATCCAGAGCGCCTCAAGGATATCCTCGGCCTTACTGGAATTTTGCATCGCTTACTCCTTCTTATCTTTATTTTTAACCCAGCGATCTAAAAACCCTGGGATCATTGGATTGCCATAACTGCAATAGGGACAATAGGACTTTTGACATCCGCGCAGACAGCGACCGCAGGGTTCTTTCTCCGCCGCTTCCGCTGGCGTGAAATGACGGCCACAAAACCCACACTTCATGAAAGTATGCCGGTAAAGAGCAGGAAAATATTCAACGACCAGCCGACGGAAAAAGCTAGTACCGTAACAAATAGGAAGATACCCAAAGAGACCTTCCAGCCCCGCTCTTTTTTCATCATCAGAAACTGGGCAATGCAGGGCACAAAGAGAGTCATGGTTACCGCCGCCACCGTCAACTGAACCGGTGTCAACAGCCCTGCTTCCTGAAGGTCGTAAAGCCCGGCAGCCCCAAAATCACGGCGGAAGAAGCCGAAAATGAAGGCGGCCGAAGCCTCCTCTGGCAAACCGAGCATTCCCATAACCGGGGTCATGCCGCGCACCAACCACTCCAGGGCACCGGTCATTTTGCCTGCCCACAGCAGAACGGAGGCAATAATGAACAGGGGAAAGATTTCCAGAAAGTACCACTGCATGCGGGTCATGGTCTTCACCAGCACGTTGTGGAATTGAGGCAGCCGCATGGGCGGCAACTCCATGTAGAACATCGGCCGCTCGCCGGGCAAAACTTGGGCCGAAAGAAAACCGACCAGCAAAAAGATCAAAACGATGCAGACAGTCCAGACCAGTAAGGCCCCCGGAACGCCAGAAAGAAGGCCGAGAATAACCCCCAACTGAGCACTGCAAGGGATCGCCAATGCCAGCAAAAGGGTCACCAGCACTCGTTCACGAACCGTTTCCAGGGTACGGGTTACCATGGTCGCCATGGTATCGCAACCGAAACCAAGGACCATGGGAATCACCGCTCGCCCGTTAAGCCCGATTTTTTTAAAAACACGATCCACCAACATGGCCAGCCGTGGGAAATAGCCGACATCCTCAATGACAGAGAAGGTCAAAAAGAAGGTGCCGACAATGGGTAGCACCAACGCCACCGCATAGCGGACGCCGAGGGTAAAGATACCGTATTCACCGACGACCAGTTCCCGCAACCAGTACCAGGGTACAAAACGATCAATCAGGCTTATAGCTAAGGGGTTGAGGAAGTTTTCAAACAGGGAGCCCTCGCACAGATTGACCAGCACACCAGCCCCGAACTTACCAACAAATTGATAAATGCCGAAATAGAGCACCAGAATCAACAACGGGAAACCGGTCCAGGGATTGGTCGTCCAGGCAGAAAGGCGATCGGCAAAGCGCAGTCGCCTATTCTCAGGCTGACGCACGGTTTCCGCCAGCAGTCCTTTACATACCCGCTTACGTTCCAGGCTGATGCGTAAATGAAGATCGAAACGATGTTCAAAGGCGGTTTCAGCAGCGGCCTGCTGCACCTGCTCAAAGTTGTCACCCTCCCGGTCACTTACAAGGGCTAGAATCTCGTCGTCTTTTTGCAACAGCAGTAAAGCCAGAGCACGAAGATCCAATCGATAATCCCCAGTCAGGGTGTCCGTTACTTTGGCAATATCCTTCTCCAGATCAGAGGAGTAGCCAAAAGACGGCAAATCGTCATCACCACACTCAGCGATAGCCTGCCGAACCTCCTTCAGTCCGCGCTTGCTGCGCATCGCCCCTCCCACCACCGGGATACCGAGTTTCTCCTGCAACAGCGGGATATCGATAGACATGCCGGAGCGTTCTGCTTCGTCAAGAATATTGACCAACAGAATCACCGGAAGGCCAGCTTCGATAAGCTGGAGGGTCATGGGTAACATGCGCTCGATATTACGGGCATCGAGAACATGAATAACCGCATGGGCGTCTTCGAGGAGCAGCATCTCGCGAGCGACTCGCTCTTCCTCGGTGATCGGCAGCAGCGAATACATACCGGGGGTATCGAGAATTTCGTACCGCTGGCCATTGATTTCGCAATGACCGCGCGCTACGGCCACAGAGGTCCCAGGATAGTTGGATACAACGGTATAAGCCCCGGTCAGGGCATTAAAGAGAACGCTTTTGCCAACATTGGGGTTTCCAACCAGAATAACCTTACGGTCACCCTTGGGTGCTTTGTTCTGAGAAGCCATTGCAATTATTTCTATTTAAAAAGGGGAATTTAAAAATATTTCAAAAAAGGGTCTGGCAACTTTTAGCCGGGTGCGCATTTGGCACACAGGCCAAAGATCTCCAGTCGGTGACTGGCTATGGTGAACTGATGGTCTTGAGCCACTTGTTCCTGCAGCTTTTCAATTCGCTTATCCTCAAACTCGATGATGGCTCCACAACCGGTGCAGATAAGGTGGTCGTGATGGTCCCCGCCGTGGCTCAATTCATAAAGGACTTGCCCAGCACCGAAATCCCGCTCTTCAGCGATCCCGCACTCAGCAAAAAGTTTCAGAGTGCGGTAGACCGTAGCGTAGCCGATATGAGGGTTTTTGCTGCGAATTTCTAGATAAAGATCTTCGGTGGAAAGGTGTTCTTTAGAACTGAGGAATACTTCGAGAATAACTTCCCTCTGCTTCGTCCACTTCAGCCCTTTGCGAACCACGAATTCGCGAAACATTACACGTTTGTCGGTCATCACCCCTCCCATGAAATTGAATTTCAAAAATATCAGCAGCGGATAATGACTGTCAAGTCCAAAACGGGGCCTTGGCTTAGCCAGCAGGAGGCAGCAGGCGGTACAGATAGCCTGTGACCATACCGAACATATCGAAAAACAGCATGATGCCCACCACCATCAACAAGGCACCGGTAAAAACCTCAACCAACCGTATGTACTTACGAAAACGCTTGAAAAAGGACAGAAAACTATGAAAGAGCAAACCCGCTAACAAAAAGGGTAAACCTAAACCCGCTGAATAAACCGTCAATAACAAAATGCTGTGGCCAGGACCCGCTGATGACCCTGCAGCTAAAGCCAGAATAGCGCCTAGAATCGGGCCGATGCACGGCGTCCAACCGGCTGCAAAGGCCAATCCAACCACAAAGGTGCCGGCAAACCCAGCCGGTTTGCGATGCAAATGAATCCGTCTCTCACCGAGCAAAATACCGAAATGAAACAAACCACTGAGATGGATTCCAAAAAGAAAGATCAGAATTCCACCAATTTTCTGCACCCAGACCAGCACCGTCTGCAGCTGCCCATGAAAAGAGGCTGAAGCTATCCCGGCCAAGGCCCCCAGTAAAATGAACACGGCGGAGAATCCGGCAATAAAGATCAGACAGTGGCACAACACCGTCAACCGAACGCGGGCACCAGGGTGCGCCTCCTGCAGTTGGCCAAAACTGAGACCGGTAATATAGGTTATGTAGGAAGGTAATAAAGGCAAGACACAGGGGGAGAAAAAGGACAGAACCCCGGCTGAAAATGCGATCCACAAGGTAATATCGGCAGCATTGCTCATTGAATCACTCTCCGCTGAGTTGGTTAAGCTCGGTAATTACATCGCTGGAATTCCAGTCCCGCAGACCAAGGTGCCGGGCAATAATTCTGCCCTGGCCATCGACAAGAAAAGCCAGAGGCAGCTGATTCACCCCATAGAGCTGCTGAACATCGTTCCCTGCATCTAAAAGGATCGGCAAAGAAAGCTGCTGCCGATCCACAAAAGAGGCAACCTGACCCTTTGTTTCTCCCACATTAACCGCTATCACTTTGAGATTCTGAACGGCAGAGTTGTCATGCAAACGTTGCAGAGATGCCATCTCAACACGGCAGGGGGGACACCAGGAAGCCCAGAAGACAAGAAGTACGTTATGACCCCGGAACTGACTCAGGGAGCGTTGACTGCCATACAGGTCCGGCAGTGAAAAACCGGGAGCCGGGCCGCCGACCAGTGCCCTTGTTTCAGGTAGAGCCCCTCCACGCCACGAGTCCACATGCCAGAGGCTGGCAACAAGCAAGATCAACAGGCCCGAGACCACAACAAACAATAAGAGTTTTTTTGTCGGCATCCTGTCAGCCATGTTTAACATCTAACCGTCCAGACTCAAAAAGTCAAGGAAGCTGAGCCGAAGTGTTTTCTAAGGTTGCCGCCACCACTGGTGGCGGAGTATGCTGGGTCAAACTATCAATCAAAGGACCACTTGTGATGGTATTTACCGAGATCGCCCTCATAATTCTGCCGGTATTTTTCGTTATTGGTCTCGGCTATCTGATTCGACGCATCGAACTGATTGACGATCGCTTTCTGTATCAAGCCAACCGACTAGTCTACTTCATCGGCTTACCCTCCCTGCTCTTCCATAAGATCGCCACCGCCGACTTTGGGGCCACTTTCAACGGCCGCATGGTTGCGGGAGCCACATTTGTCATGCTCAGTGGCATGATCCTTTCCTACAGCTATGCTGCCCTGGGTCGAAAGTATCGACGAGAAGACCGAGGTGCCTTCAGCCAAGGGGCCTTCCGAGGAAACCTAGCCTATATTGGCCTGCCTATTGTATTTAGTGCTTATGGCGATGAAGCCTTTGCCCGGGCCGGCATGTTTATGGGTTGCCTGGTTCCGGTTATCAACCTGTTATCCATTCTGGCTTTGCTGCTTCCACATCGAACAGGTTCCCGGCAAACCGGGTGGCATTTCTGGTATCGCAGCCTGTTCTCTAACCCCCTAATACTCGCGGCTTTTTTGGGTATTATCTGGAGCTATTGGCAACTACCTTTACCTCAACTTATAGCACGCTCTTTCAGCCTCACCGCTAACATCACCCTGCCCCTGGCTCTGTTAGCCATCGGCGGAAGTTTCTCCCTAAAAAAACTCCGTGGCGACTTGGTCCAAGCAACGCTAGCCAGCCTCTTCAAGGTGATTGGCCTACCATTATTGACCATCGGTTTCATGCTGCTGCTCAATGTTCGAGGCCTCGATTTAGGTATCGCCGTACTCATGGCCGGGGCCCCGGCGGCGGCCGCCTGTACCGTTCTGGCTCAACAATTGGACAGCAATGCAGAGCTGGCCGGTTCCATCATTCTTCTTTCTACCCTGTTTTCCTTGGTCAGTTACCCCGTAATCCTTTTTCTATTAAAAACGTATCAACTCGGGTTCAACTAAGCGACCCTACAAAAAAAAGGCCAAGCCCTGTTGAGGGCTTGGCCTTTGATCCATAAAGCTTGCCAGTTAGTCGAGAATGATCAGCAATTCTCCGGATTGGATCTGCATCCCTTCAAAAACCAGGATTTCAGAGACAACACCTTCCTTGGCGGCCTTGACATTAGTCTCCATCTTCATCGCCTCGGTGGACAACAGGACATCCCCCTCTTTGACCACATCGCCGACATTGACCAGAATATGAAACACCTTGCCGGGCATGGGGGCACCGACATGATGCAGGTTGTCCGGATCAGCCTTACGATGGGTGACCATATCCGAGTCCACCGACATATCCGGGACAGCAACTTGGCGTGGCTCGCCGTTAAGTTCAAAGTAGATATCGCGGTTACCATCGTCGGTGATTCGGCCAATAGCGTTAAGCTGTACGACCAAGGTCTTGCCCGGTTGTATCTCTATACAGGTTTCATCACCGAGATCGAGACCATAGAAAAAGACCGGCGTCGGCAGCATGGACGTGTCTTCATATTCCTGACGGTGTTTTGCAAACTCTTCAAACACTCCGGGGTAAAGCACCGCAGAAAGAACATCTCGATCACTCACCGGCTGACCGAGCTTCTTCTCCAGTTCAGTTTTCTGAGCGGCGAAATCAACAGACTCCAGAAATTCCCCTGGCCGGCAAGTGATTGCCTCCTCGCCTTTCAGGACGATCTTCTGTAGCTTCTCTGGAAAACCACCGTGAGGCTGGCCGATCATCCCCTTGAAAAAATCTACGACCCCTTGCGGAAAGGTCAACTCTGCGCCCCGCTCATAGACATCCTCGGGCTGCAGATCGTTCTGAATCATGAACATCGCCATATCGCCAACGATCTTCGAGGATGGGGTAACCTTGATAATATCCCCAAACATATCGTTGACCTTGCGGTACATCTCCTTGCACTCTTCCCAGCGATGGCCTAAACCAAAGCCCTCGACCTGCGGCTTATAATTGGAATACTGACCGCCGGGAATCTCATGGTGATAGACCTGGGCCGTACCGCTACGAAGCTCCGATTCGAAGGGAGCATAGTAGGTGCGCACAGTTTCCCAATAATTGGCCAGTTTTTGCAGTTTCTTTTCGTCGAGTTGCGGATCGCGCTCTGAGTCCTTCAGCACAGCGAGCAATGCATTCATGTTGGGCTGTGCGGTAAGACCAGAAACCGAAGAAAGTGCTGTATCAACAATATCGACCCCGGCCATGGAAGCGGCAAACAAGGTCGCACCACCGTTACTGGAAGTGTCATGGGTATGGAGATGGATAGGAATACCAACCTCCTGTTTCAAGGCCTTGACCAGCTTCTCAGCGGCAAAAGGCTTAAGCAATCCAGCCATATCCTTGATGGCAAGGATATGCGCACCCATTTTTTCCAGTTCCTTGGCCATGCCAACATAGTAAGAAAGCGGATATTTATCCCGCTTGGGATCGAGAATGTCTCCCGTATAGCAAATTGCCGCTTCGCACACGGCATCGGCCTTACGAACCGCATCCATAGCCACCCGCATGCCCTTGGTCCAGTTCAGAGAATCGAACACTCTAAAGACATCAATGCCACTTTTGGCGGCTTGGGCAACAAATTCTTGCACCACGTTATCAGGATAGTTGCAATAACCAACCGCATTGGACCCACGTAGCAGCATCTGAAAAAGGACATTGGGGATTTTTTCCCGCAGCCGGTCAAGACGCTCCCAGGGGTCTTCCTTAAGAAAGCGCATGGAAACATCGAATGTGGCTCCACCCCACATCTCTAGTGAGAAAAGATCGCTACCCAAATGACTGGTTGCCGGAGCGATAAGATCAAGATCGTAGGTTCTGAAGCGTGTAGCCATCAAAGATTGATGAGCATCGCGCATGGTGGTGTCGGTAACCAGCAGCTTCTTTTCGTTAAGAACCCACTGGGACAGCCCTTCGGGTCCCAATTCTTTTAGAATGTCTCGACTACCCTTGGGACGGGTGCAGTCGTAGGGAATTTCAGGAATAACCGGAGTGCGCAGATTCTTGTAATGCAGCGGCTCCTTGATGCCAGGATACCCGTTAACCACGGTGTGACCGATAAAGGACAATAGTTTCTGGGCACGGTCCCGTTTGACCAGGATATGAAATAATTCCGGATGATTGTCGAGAAAAGAGGTATCACACTGACCGGCCAAAAAGGTCGGATGATTGATGACATTCTCTAAAAAGCCCTTATTAGACTTCACCCCCCGCAGACGAAATTCCTCCAGACTGCGACTCATGGTGCGAGCCGCACCGGCCAGATCCAGTCCCCAACAGCTGATTTTAACCAACAGCGAATCGTAATGGGGGCTGATGCGAGCTCCGGGATAGGCACTTCCCGCATCGAGCCGCACCCCAAAACCACCGGGGCTGCGATACGCGGCTATGGTGCCGAAATCGGGGGCAAAATTGTTTTCAGGATCCTCGGCTGTCACCCGCGACTGAATGGCAAAACCGTACAGGACAATATCGTCCTGGCTCTTGATACCGATCTCAGGGTCTTCCAGGCGATAACCCTCAGCAACCCGAATCTGTCCCTGGACCAGATTGCGACCGGTAACCATTTCGGTCACCGTATGCTCAACCTGAATGCGGGTATTTACCTCAATGAAATAGAAGTTATCTTCTTGGTCCATAAGGAATTCAACGGTGCCAGCATTGACATAATTGACATGCCGGGAGACCTGCAAGGCATAGTCGCAAAGCTCCTGTCGCTTGGCGTCGCTTAGGGCCGGAGAAGGTGCTACCTCGATGACCTTCTGATGACGGCGCTGAATGGAACAGTCGCGGTCATAAAAGTGGACCAGATTACCGTGATGGTCACCAAGAATCTGCACCTCGACATGTTTAGGATTCTCAATGTATTTTTCTAGAAAGACCGACGCATTGCCAAAGGCCGTTTTGGCTTCGGAAGAGGCAGACTTTAGCCCTTCCAGAAGTTCTTTACGGTTGCGAGCCACGCGCATCCCACGGCCACCCCCACCGGCTGCAGCTTTGACAATGATTGGATAACCAGTCTTGGCAGCAAACAACAGGGCTTTTTCCTCACAGGTAACGGGATCAGCCGTGCCTGGAACCACTGGGACACCCGCTTCGAGGGCCACCTTACGAGCGGCAACCTTATCACCAAGCTGGCGCTGAATATCGGCGCCAGGTCCGATAAAGGCAATTCCCGCCGCAGCGCAAGCCTCAGCAAAAAGAGGGTTCTCCGACAAAAAGCCGTATCCGGGATGGATAGCGTCGACATCTTTTTTAAGGGCCAGTTCGATGATCTCATCGATACCCAGATAAGCCTCAACCGGCCCCTTGCCCTTACCGATCAGATAGGACTCATCAGCCTTATAGCGATGCAAGGAAATCCGATCTTCTTCGGAAAAGATCGCAACAGTTTTGATACCGAGCTCGATGCAGGCTCGAAAAATCCGAATGGCAATCTCGCCACGATTAGCTACCATGATCTTATTGAAACGCTTTACTTCCATTCCAAGTACCCTCCAAACAGCAATGATTAACCTTATCCTGAACACTCGATGCTATCAGAAGCGTCGACACAAATCAATATGAACTTTTTTTGGAGAATCTAAATATCAATTGGATTCAGTACTTTACCCTGTCTGGCGAAGACTAAACCTCAAAGCGCACAGCCCCATCAGCGGGGCTGTGCGCTTAAATATAACCAGGAAGCCAAAATCAATCGTTTTTTGTTTCCCGTTCAAGAAACGGCCGGACCAGATCAATAGGAAAGGGGAATATGATCGTCGAGTTTTTTTCAGCGGCCACTTCGGTCAAAGTCTGTAAAAAGCGCAGTTGCAAGGCACTCTTATCCGTAGAGAGGATAACTGCTGCCTCGGTCAGTTTCTGAGCTGCCTGATATTCGCCTTCGGCATGAATCACTTTGGCACGACGCTCTCTCTCCGCTTCGGCCTGACGGGCCATAGCTCTTTGCATTTCCACCGGAAGATCAACATGCTTAATTTCGACGTTAGAGATCTTCACCCCCCAAGGGTCTGTCTGCCGGTCGAGAATTTCCTGCAGATGCTGATTGATCTGTTCACGATGGGCCAGAAGCTCGTCCAGTTCCGATTGGCCCAATACACTACGCAGGGAGGTCTGGGCCAATTGGCTGGTAGCATACAGATAGTCTTGCACCTCGATGATAGCCTTATCCGGACCGACCACACGAAAATAGAGCACCGCATTGACCTTGATCGAAACATTGTCCTTGGTAATGACATCCTGAGGAGGCACATCCATAGCCACAGTACGCAAACTGATTTTTCTTATCCGATCCACTATTGGTATAATAAATCGTAACCCCGGCCCCTTAACGCTCGAAAATCGTCCTAGACGAAACACGACCCCCCGCTCGTATTCCATAATAATGCGCACTGCACTGCTGAGAATCAGTATGACCAGAAATATGATGATAATCGGAAATGCCATGTTGCCTCCTTTTGCCATCCTGGAATCGACAAGCTATCATTCCTTGCAAGAGCAGCTAAACAACCTCATTTAATAGGTGATACCGTTTTGACCTCGAGGCGCATATTGCTGCCGACGCACACCACCTCAACCTTCTCGCCTTGACCAATAGGAGCGGCCGCATAAGCCTGCCAGTACTCCCCATGGACAAAGACCTTACCCTCTTGATGAATATCGGTGACTGCTTCACCAAGCTCACCAACCATCCCTTCAGCCCCGGAAAAGAATCGACGGCGCTGAGTTCGCACAACGCAATAAAGGATCAGCAGAAATAAAGCGCTAATTACCGCTACTGTTCCGGCGATAACCGACCAGGAGATGCGCAAAAATGGTTCAGGATATTCTATCAGCATCAAGGACCCCAGAGTCATGGAAACAATGCCGCCAATGCTCAGCATGCCGTATGAAACTACTTTCACCTCAAGGATAAACAGCACTAAGGCCAAAAAAATTAACAATACGCCAACATAGTTGATCGGCAGGGTCTGAAAAGCGAAAAAGGCTAGCAATAGAGCTATGCTACCAAGGGCACCGGGCAAAATGACACCGGGCTGAGATATTTCGAAAAAGATGCCGAGCACGCCCAGCATCAACAACATGTAAGCGATGTTAGGCTGGCTGATAACTGTGAGTATCTTCTGTCGCCAGCTCATTTCGGCGAACATTAATTCGCCCCCGGCGGTGCGCAGGGTAAGGTGCTGGTCCCCTCGCCGGTATTCAGATCCGTCCAGGGCTGTAAGCAGGGCTGTTTCGTCTGCCGCCAAAAGATCGACTACTTGCCGGCGCACGGCTTCTTGCGCCGCCAAGGACAGGTTCTCTCGCACCATGAGTTCAGCTAGTTCCGCATTTCTGCCGCGCTGTTGCGCAATGCTGCGGGCATATGCCGCAGCATCCTCAGTGACCTTGTTGAGCATCACCTCGTTCTGGCCGCCACCAATACCCATTGCGACCGGGTGAGCGGCACCGATAGTGGTCCCCGGGGCCATCACGGCAAAATCGGCTGCCAAGGCAATCAATGCACCAGCTGAGGCCGCGCGGGCGCCAGCTGGGTTGACATAGACGATCACCGGAATATCAGAACCGAGCAACTCCTGAATAATCGTGCGCATGGAACTGTCGAGGCCGCCGGGGGTATCGAGTTCCAATAAAAAAGCGTTCAGCCCATCCCGGTTGGACTTGTCCAGTTGGGCAACGATGAACTCCGCCACCGGCGGACTTATGACGTCTGCGACCCGCACGGCACCGATACGCGGAACGACAGGTTGCTCCGTCCGTCCCGGTAAAACACTAACGCCAGGCAGCAACAGCAGCGCCATGCCTATCAGAAGGATAAACCACTGTATCTTCATCATAATAAGATTAACCGAAGGCACTTAGCTGTCAATTACCCGACACCATTTCAGAATAAATTCAACGACTTCTTGCTCTAGGCGTTTGAGTGTGATATCTGTCAAGAACGTCAAATAACTGACGCCACTCTACCGGGCGGGAAAGTACCATGAAACCGTATTCTCAAATTCTGGTCATTGACGATGACCCGAGCAACCGTGAAGCGATATCCTTACTGCTTACCAGCATCGGTTATCAGGTACAATCCGCCGCCAGCGGTGAAGAGGCTCTGGAGTTGTTGCAAAAGAACAGCTTTGAAGTGATTCTCACCGACCTCTTCTTGCCCGGAATCAGCGGTATCGACATCTTGAAAAAAGTTAAAGAGGATGCCCCCTCCAGCTGTGTGATTCTTATTACCGGCAAGGCCTCAGCGGAAACCGCCGTGGAAGCCATGAAGAGCGGCGCCTTCGACTATCTGACCAAACCACTACATTTAGAGCGGCTCAAGGTAGTCATCGCCAAGGCGCTGGAAAAAACTCAACTTCTGAGCGAAAACCTCTATCTACGCCAGCAACTCCGCGGCAAATACCGTTTTGACAAAATCATTGGCAACAGCCTGGCCATGCAGCAGGTCTTCTCACGCATGGAAAAGATCGTCGGCACCGATTCAACTATTCTGATTCTGGGCGATTCTGGCACCGGCAAGGAGCTGGTTGCCAAGGCGATTCATTTCAACGGCAATCGTAAAGACAAACCCTTTGTCGCCATTAACTGTGGCGCCATACCGGCCGAACTGCTCGAAAGTGAACTCTTCGGCCATGTCAAGGGGGCTTTTACCGGAGCGGTTGCGGACAAAAAAGGCAAGTTCGAACAGGCCAACCACGGCACGATTTTCCTCGATGAAATCGCCACCATGCCCCTCCATCTGCAGGTAAAACTACTACGGGTGCTGCAGGAACATGAGGTAGAAAAAGTCGGTGACAACAAAATCATCAAGCTCGATGTACGGGTTATTTCCGCAACCAACGCTCACTTGGAAGATTCAGTCAAGGGGGGAACGTTTCGTGAGGACCTCTACTATCGTCTCAACGTTATTCCCATCAAACTGCCTGCCTTAAAAGAAAGGTGCGAAGATATCGCCCTGCTGGCCCGACATTTTGTAACGAAAATCTGTCAGGAATCCGACCGTATCCAGGCAACCTTCAGCAACGAAGCCATGCGTGCTATGGAGGCTTACCCGTGGCCCGGCAATGTTCGCGAACTGGAAAACGTGGTCGAGCGGACCATTACCCTTTCTGAGGGTAACGTTATCGAACTCGCCGACCTGCCTACCGACTTCGATCAAACAGATACAGACAGCAATGGGTCTGCAGTCGCCTGCCCAAAAGTAACGGAACAGGGCGTCGACATGCCCCAGTTTGTGGCCGGCATCGAGCGCGACCTGATTCAGTCAGCACTCGCTCTGGCCAACGGTGTCAAGGCCAGAGCCGCGAACCTGCTCAACATCAAAAGGACCACACTGGTTGAAAAAATAAAACGCTTGAGAATCGAGGCCTGACACGGGATTTACCATCCTGGCACGTGCATAAACCCTGTGCAAAAACAGTGCGACAAACCTCTATTCTGGAGTACCTGTTGCCCCCCTATCCCAGTCAAAAAGTGCAATTGCGACTTGATCTCAAGCTGCTGAGCAAATTTATCTACGAACTCAACATCGCACGTCATCATACCCTCACCTATCCCGCAGGACACCCGATTATCGGCCAAAGCGTTCGCCGAGCCTTGAGTTTCAAGGAACAACTACAACCGGAAAAGGGTCTTCTATCCCTCGGTATCAGCAAGGACAAGCTGCTTATTGGTCAGACCGTACTGGACGAAAAAAATCCTGTTTTCAGGGAATTCGCCATCCACTTTTTTAGCCATGGCATAGCGGTTGTCTCTCTACACCAAAACCTCAACGAAGAACAGTTACAGCGATTTCTAGAGATTGTCGGCCAAAGCAGAGAAATAGTTCAGGCTCGCGGCGGGCTGTTGCAGCTAATGAAAGCAGCCGCAATCGATACCGTTCAGATCAAACTGGTCGATTACAGCACTTTCAGCATATCTGAGCAGATCAGCGATAAACCCCTTAACCGGACCGCGGTTAAAAAAAAGGAAACCGCGATATGGGAGCAATTTGTCCAGCAGATGCTGGTTGGCAAGGCAGCGCCCAATAAAGGGGCACAACCGTTGGCGGATGAATTCGTACCGCAAGCGGTGGCCGAACGCTTAAACCATCAGGATGTTGATGATGAATTGCCCCAGGAGGGGAACTACGATCAGGCGATTACCGAATTTTTGCGCGAACTGGATCGGGAACACCTGTCCGACATGGACAATTCGCTGGCTCTCGCCCGACTCCAGGGGCTAGCTTCCAAACTCAACCCGGAATTACGTGCACAATTGCTAAATAGCACCTTTCGTGCCGTAGCCCCCAATGAAAAGCTAGCAGAGAAGGTGCTATCTCAGTTTTCTGGCACGATGCTATTAGATACTGTGGAAACCCTGAATGCCAGGCAGACAACCATACCGCCTATTATCTTTACCCTACTGGACCGGTTGGCCAAATGTGGACCTAGCCAAGGAGCAGGCGCCCCCGCTACCAAGGAGAACGCCATAGCAAAGAGCGCAGCCATCGGTTCCGAGCAATTATTGAGCCCCCTCTATGCCCAGGACGAGTCGGAAACCTTTATTCCCTGCGAGTACAGCGAAACACTGCGTTTGATTGAAATCCCTGGCGAACTTAAATCGACCGCTCCAGCCGACGCACACTTCTGGCAATCGTCCTTTAGTCAGCAACCCCTGGAAAGCAAGGTCAGCGATATCATTTTTGAGCTAACCCGAACCGGGTGTGGTGAGGGCAAAACCCAGAATTTTAAAGAGTCCCTGTTGCTGCTTTGTAGGCATTTTCTCGATACCGGAGATTTTACCTCCCTGGCGAATATCTTTTTGCGACTGGCCCCTTGCACAAACCAAGGAACGGCTGAGCACCCTAGGTGGCTTCACGAATTACGCACCGAACTTGAAACCCCTGCGTTTATTTCACAAGTTTTGGACAAGTTGAAAGCCTGGGGGAAAAACGCCTTCGAAGAGGGCGCCCGCCTACTCAAGGGCATCGGTCAAGCAGTGATTGGCCCCTTACTTGACCGCTTGGCTATAGAGTCAAATCGCGCCCTGCGCCAATTTTACATGAACTGCTTGGTCGACCAGGGCATAGCGATCAAAGAAAAAACCGTGTTACGACTCAAGGATAGCCGCTGGTACTACTTGAGAAATCTAGTCATCATTCTGCGCCGGTTAGAAGACCCGTCCTGTGTGACCGACCTCGCCCACTTGTGGCATCATCCTCACGAAAGAGTCCGTCAAGAGGTTTTGAAAACAGCTCTTTTTTTCCAGTACCCGCAAGGCAGTAACTATCTTCTTGAGGAATTCACTCATCCCGAATTTCAACGCCGCCTTTCTGCAGTAAAAATGGCCCGGCACTGCAAAAACCCAACGGTTAGATCCTTTCTCTTGGTCCTGCTTGGCGACCGGAACCTTTCCTTGCAGGGGTTGCATCTAAAGTTTGCAGCCCTCGATTCTTTGCTTGAACAGGGCACAAAAGACTTACTACCCCACCTCGAAGATCGCTTTCGCGCTTTTAGCCTGTGGCATCCCCGGCGGCTAATGCGCTTGCGTCAACGCATTCTACGCAGCTTGCTGCATTTCTCAGTCGAAGATACCGAAACTCTGCTCAACAGACTTTCAAGCATAAAACAACCAGCGGTAGCGCGCCTGGTTCGACAGGCCCGAGCAGAACTGTTAAAGGGGACATCGTGAGCCAAAACCGATCTGCAACCTGGCAAAACTTTTTCCGGCTGCTAGTGACGGCCGCTGCTAATGCCGACCTTTACAATCTGCAACATCCGCAGGTTAGCCACCTGGTCGAAAAAGCACTTAAACTGATCCAATCGCTGATGGACGCTGATACAAGAATCGATATCATGCTCATCGATCAGAACATCATTCTTGACAAGAACCCTTTACCTGAGACCCTGCATACCATCCGTTTTGTCGATGCCCTTAAACACCGCGGCATCGAACATCTCAGCCTGCGGGGGGAAATTAACCAAGCGGAACTTCTGCAACTGATTCTGTTGTTAGCTAAGCGCCAACAGCCCCCTCAATCACCGCAGAACAGTACTAATTTACGATTCGGCAGCATCGACATGTCGAGGACCGTTCAGGGCGAAGGTGCAACCAGAATTAGCCAAACGTCTACTGAGAGCGACCTGTTGCATTGTGAACGGGACCGACTGGCAGAAATTTGTACTGGAGCTAGCAAGAATCGCTCCCTCAGCGTTACCGGCTTGAAGGAAATTGTCATTCACTTTCTGCAGGCCCTTGATCAGGAGCTCGACCCCCTGTTGGCCATTTTCCCCTTGCATCAGCAGGACCAGTATTCCTTCACCCACTCGACCAACGTCTGTCTGCTCACCCTGGCCCACGCCCGCCGCCTCGGTCTCAAAGGCCCATTGCTACACGACATCGGCATTGCAGCACTGTTGCATGATATCGGTAAGCTGTTTCTGCCTGTCGATATCATCAACAAGCCAGGAAAACCCAACGATGAGGAGTGGCAGATGATCCGCCTGCACCCCGTGCGGGGCGCAGAATATCTGATCGGCACAACGGGGGTACCGCAATTGGCAGTGGTAACAGCCTACGAACACCACATGAAATACGATCTGACCGGCTACCCTACAGTTAGAAAAAACTGGCAACAGCATCTGTGCAGTCACATGACAACCATAGCCGACATCTTCGATGCCCTGCGCACCAAACGCTCCTATCGCGAAGCCATGGACGCAAGCAAGGTTAGGAATATGCTGAGCGATCTGGCTGGCCAGGAATTACACCCGGAACTTTGCTCATCGTTTCTGCAAATGATCGACGAAGTAGCCACCTCTCTTCCGTAGTCAAAACCCCATAAAAGCACAACGGCCTTTCCCTAAGGAAAGGCCGTTGTATTTTTTAAGTAGGGCATTTATCTGTGGCCAGAATCCCCCTTCTAAAAAGAAGGATTCATATCATTTTAAATCCGTTTCAAAAGCCTATCAAACAGAAACACTGGAGATTGCGACAGGAAGGTGCAGCTCAACAATAGCCAATTCCCGAAGTTTGAATTTCTGGATTTTTCCGCTGGCCGTCATGGGAAATTCTCTAATAAAGGTGACATAGCGAGGAACTTTGTAATGGGCAATCTGACCGCTGCAATACGCCCGTATTTCCTCTTCGTCGCAAACCAGCCCCTCTTTGAGCTTAATAGCCGCCATGACCTGCTCACCATATTTGGCATCAGGAACCCCGTAAACCTGAACATCCGCCACCTTGGTATGCGTATACAGAAACTCCTCGATCTCCCGAGGATAGATGTTCTCACCGCCGCGAATAATCATATTTTTAATCCGCCCAGTAATACGGCAATAACCCTGCTCATCCATCATCGCCAAATCTCCGGTATGCAACCAACCCTCTGAATCGATGACTTGAGCTGTTTCCTCGGGCATACGATAGTAGCCGCGCATCACCAAATAGCCGCGAGTGCAAAGTTCCCCTTGTTGGTCTGGCGGCAGAGTCGCACCGCTCTCCACATCGACAATTTTCACATCGACCTCGGGCAGCACCCTGCCGACCGAGGCAACCCGTAACCCCAGGGTGTCATCGGTGCGAGTCTGGGTAATCACAGGCGAGGCCTCGGTCTGACCGTAGGCGATGGTAATATCTTGCATGTACATATCGCCCATAACCCGCTTCATGACCTCTACAGGACAGGGCGAACCAGCCATGATTCCGGTACGCAGACTGCTCAGATCGTAGTGACTAAAGCGAGGATGATCCAGCTCGGCGATGAACATGGTTGGTACCCCGTGCAGGGCGGTACAGCGCTCCTTTTCGACGGTTTGCAATACGGTTTCAGGATTGAAGATTTCCACCGGCACCATAGCGCTGCCATGGGTAACACAGGCCAGTACACCGAGCACGCAACCGAAACAGTGGAAAAAGGGCACCGGGATACACAACCGGTCCTCGGCGGAAAACTTCATACATTCGCCGATTTGAAAACCGTTGTTAATGATGTTGTGATGGGTCAACATCACCCCCTTAGGAAAACCTGTGGTTCCCGAGGTGTACTGCATGTTGATCACCTCGTGCTCATCCAGGGAGGCTTTAACCGTCTGCAGCGCATCGTCTGTCACCTGCTCGGCCAATTTATCCAGGGCGGAAAAGGGCAGCATACCGGCAGGGGATCCATCACCGATAAAAACTACATTATTCAGTTCCGGCAACTTATCGCTACACAGTTTTCCCGGGGCAGCGTCCGCTAGGTTGGGAATCACAGACCTGAGGGTCTCGGGATAATCGGTACCCTTGAAACCCTGCACGAGAAATAGACTGCGCGCATCGGACTGTCGCAGAACATATTCCAGCTCGGTCGCCTGATAGTTGGTATTGATCGTCACCAGAATGGCTCCGATTTTGGCAGTAGCAAACTGCAAAAGCACCCATTCAGGGACATTGGTCGCCCAGATGGCAATGTGATCACCTTTAGCGACCCCTAGAGCCAACAGGCCCTTGGCCAGACGATCACAGTGATCATTAAGTTGTCGGTAGCTATAGCGCAGCCCGCGATCGGGATAAACCAGGGCATCGTGATCAGGGTAGCGGTTGGCTATGTCTTCCAACAACCCGCCCATGGTGACATGTAACATTGTGCTCACAGTTAAAACCCTTTAGTCGTTAGTCCCTGCCGGTTCAACAAGGAGCCACTAGTTCCTGCATGATAAACGAGCGGATCAAACGCATGTCTTCGAGGCTCATATCGACAAACTGAACGCCCATGCCTTTTGGCAGCCGCGGATTTTGCTGACCGTCTTCGGCATTAAGCCAGGCCACACGGCCGACACAGCGAAGCGGCCGCTCTTGCTCGGGCAGCAAAAACTCCAGACGCAAAGGCGTTGCCACCGGCGGAGGATCGACGGTTTCAATAAACAAACCGCCCGTACTGACATTGATGGAATATTCGCGCAGTTCCCGTTCTTCAGCACCAAAACCGTAATGCACACTGAGCCGTAGCGCGACCCGTGGTGCATCCCGTTGACTGACCTGCAGATGCCGGCGGCCGACTTCAATGAACAGCTGCCGGTTTAAGGGCTTCAGCAGAATATCATCGCAGCCAGCCCGCTCGCAACGCCGCAATTCTTCGACCCGATCTCCCATGGCCACCATGATGACCGGAATATTCCGCAATTCCTGATGGGCTTTGAGGCGTCGGCAGCACTCATCGCCGCTTAGTTCTGGCAGGACAATATCCATAAAAACAAGATGGGGGCGTTCCTCCGCAACCATTTCGTAAGCCGCCACGCCATTGCGGGCAAACAACAGTTCATATTCATCTCGGTAAAGAAAGGATTTCTCCACCTCTCTGAATACATCCCCATTACTAACCAGTAATACTTTTTTCTTTGCCATCGATACACCTTGGTAGCAAAAATCGATTGAGTGAATTAGGCAACAAGCACGAACTCGGCGCTCAATTGGTCACTGGGCGCAATCGGAAGGATCGCCTTTAAGTTTGAGTAGCCCATGTTCCAAAGCAGGCAGTACCACAGCCAGGTTCTCGCGAACCCCTTTGGGGCTGCCAGGCAGATTAATGATCATGGTCTGGCCACGCACCCCGGCCAGAGCCCGAGACAACATGGCGTGGGGGGTGATCTGCATACTGGTGGCCCGCATGGCCTCGGCCATGCCTGGTATCTGCCAGTCAATAACCCTCAAGGTTGCCTCGGGGGTCACATCCCGCGGGCTCATACCAGTACCTCCAGTGGTCAAAATCAGGTCGAGCTTCTGCGCATCGACCCAGTCCACTAGTTTGGCCACGATCTGATCCAGGTCGTCAGCAACAATCTGATACTGCAGAACCGAGCCAAGAGGAGCCACCATTTCACGTATCACCTGACCACTGATATCCTCTCGCTCACCGCGAGACCCTTTATCAGAGAGAGTCAAGATGCCAATGGCAAACTTTCCTGCCTCGCTCACAGAACCTCCCAGTCGCCATCAAGCAATTCTATAACATCGCCATTAGCTACCGGGCCGCCGTGCAACACCCGAGCAAAGACACCTTCGCGGGGCATGACACAGTCCCCAGCCTGATAATAGATCTGACAGCGTTCATGGCAGACCTTACCGATCTGGGTGATTTCCAACACTGCTTCGCTGCCCATCTTTAACCGGCTGCCGATGGGCAAAGAACAAAGATCAAGACCTTCGGTGGTAAAATTTTCGGCAAAATCCCCGGGACCAACATCAAGCCCCTTAGCGAGCATCTTGGCGACACTCTCATTGGCCAGAAGACTGATCTGGCGATGGCCGTCACCGCCGTGTCCGTCACCTTGCAAGCCAAAATCGTCCACCAGCACACCCTGTCCGGCATCCTTTTTACGGCCCCCCTTGGCCAGGCTCGTACAAACGGCAATAATTTTTCCTTTTATCATACAATTTCTCCTAAAAAACCTAAAAAGGGTGTAATCGACGAATTTATCGTTGCTTCGATTTGGCATTAAGCATTCGCCGAGCACTATTAGCGATCACCTGAGCAATATCACGACTTTTGCTGAGGGTTTTAAGATCCCGCTCGGATAGTATATTCATATAGCGTAGCGCCAGCGCCGGTGGAGTACGAGGATGAACAACCAGAGCCTGTTTGATGGCATAGTTCTTCATCCACTCCCGATTCATGGTAACAAGCCGAATCAACTCCTCATTACTGCTTTTGTTATTAACCACCGCCAGCACCTCCCCGTCGCTGACACGGGGGTTTTTCAACACCCCTGAGCAGACCAGTTTGTTACTTTCTCGAATAAGCAATTTACGCCATTCCTTATCTCCGGTGAGGGCCGCTTTGACCTTTTCCGCAACTCCCATTTGCATGATTTGCTGATAAACGGAATGGCCTTCCTCCTCGGTCTCCTCGTCCCAGTCATCCGCCTCCTGCTCAGCCTGATCTGCAGCCCGGGACGCCAGATCGTCAAAACGGGCCAGCCAGTGGCCATCGGCAACGGGATTGACTTCAAGGGCTTCACGCAAACCCTCGACCCCACAACGGGCATAGCGGTCGACCAGAAAACTGACGACATCGATACTAGAATGGCTGGCTACGGACAACAAAGTCTGCCGGGCCAACCCCGAGTTATCAAGCAACAGCACCAATACCGAGGCATCATCGGAACGTTGTTTGGCTATAAAATCAAGAACTTGGGGATGAAGTTCAGCATCGCAGAGCAACGGAACTAACCGATAAGGCGCAATGCTCTTAAGAGTGTCAATGGCCAGATCGCGCACCTCTACCGCACCGCGATGGGCCAGCAGAAACAAGGCCAGAAGTTCATCGCTATTACAGAGTTGCAACTGACCGCCGGCCACCTCTCGCTGTTCCTCAAGGGAAATGTCCGGACCGATCAATTGGGCGACGCGCGAGGATACTTTAAGTTTTCGGTCGGTGGTCAGATCTTTCATGGCTCTCTTCCGTGGGTTGCTAAAACCTCTTATACCAGCACCGATAATCGCTGGCGACAGCAGCCCTGTATTGTCGGCTGTTCTCCCTCAGCAGTCAAGACACCTTTGTACAAATTAGCCCCTGCTACCCCAAAGGGAAGTACCCCAACTGCAGACAAAAGCGTCCTTCGGCGGCAGCACCGAAGGACGCAAAATCGCACCTTCAACAGAAGGTTGACTCTTCAAGCGACATTAGTCTTCACGATTGAGTTCAGCCAGTAATTTTTGCATATTTTGCGCTGGCACCTCTTGGTAATGGGAGAATCCCATGGTGAACATGCCACGATCGGAAGTCATCGAACGAAGCTCAGGCGCATATTGGAGTACCTCGCTTAGAGGAACCTGCGCCGCAATCGCCTGATTACCCGTCTTAGGCTCCATCCCCAGCACCTTGCCGCGCCGAGAATTCATGTCACCGATCACATCACCGACACAATCGTCCGGAACGGTGATCTCCATCTGCATCACCGGTTCGAGCAAAACAGGCTTGGCCTGCTCTACACCTTTTTTGAATCCCATTGATCCGGCAATTTTGAAGGCCATCTCAGAAGAGTCGACGGAATGGTAAGAACCATCGTACAGGGTCGCCCTGAAATCGACAGTCGGAAATCCAGATAAAACCCCCTTTTGCGCCGCTTCGGCAATACCTTTTTCAACCGCTGGGATATATTGACGAGGCACCGATCCGCCGACTATTTTATCGACAAATTCGAAACCGGACCCCCGGGGCAGCGGTTCCATTTCTAGCCAGACATCGGCATACTGACCGCGGCCCCCCGACTGTTTTTTATATTTACTCTGCAGTTGGGCCTTGCCACGTAAGGTTTCACGATAAGGTACCTTCGGCACCTTGAGCAACACCTCAACATTAAATTTACGCTTTAACTTCTCGGCAGTAACCTCGACATGAACCTGCCCCATGCCCGACAGCACCAACTCTTTGGTTTCCTCGTCACGCCTTACCTGCAGGGTAGTATCCTCTTCGACCAGTTTGTGCAACGCGCTGTTAATCTTGTCTTCATCGCTCTTGCTAGCCGCTTCTAGGGCAAATGAAATAACCGGTTGGATCGGCTCAGGGTAGTCGTAACAAATAGGATTGGCACCGTCGCACAGGGTATCGCCGGTGGCGGTTTCCTTGAGTTTGGCCACCGCCACAATATCCCCAGGCGAAGCGGTCTGCACCGGCGATTGCCGTTTACCGTTGAGCATGAAAATCTGGCCCACCCGCTCAACCGCATCCTTATTGGCATTGTAGAAGTTGCTGTCAGATTTGAGAGAGCCTGAGTAGACCCGGAATAAGGTTAGCTTACCGGTGTAGGGGTCGCTGATGGTCTTGAACACCAGGGCGGAGAAGGGCTGATCTTCAGTCGGTAGACGCTCTTCGATCTCTTCGCTTTTGGGATTAGTACCGGTCTGGCTACCGCGATCAGTGGGTGACGGTAGACAGAGGTTGACGTAATCGGTGAGTTCGCTGACTCCGGCATTGCGGGCCGCACTGCCGGCCAATACCGGAATAAAGTCCCCGGCCAAGGTACCGATCCGCAGCCCCTGAAGAAGCTCAACCTCAGTCAGGGTCTCCTCTTCCAGATACTTCTCCATCAAGTCATCTTCGGTTTCGGCAACGGCCTCCATCAGCATTATCCGCTGGGTTTCGGCCTCGTCCAGCAGTTCGCCAGGAATGTCCGCTATCTCACTGCCGCCGCTGCCGTCGTCCTTGAAAAGATGCGCCTTCATGGTCACCAGGTCGATAACCCCGCGGAAATCATCTTCAGCGCCGATGGGTAGGGTAACTACCACAGCGGGAGTATCAAGGGAGTCGGCCATACTCGATATTGCTCTATCAAAATCGCCTCGTTCGCGATCCATCTTATTGACGAAGGCAATAGTTGGTACACCGAATTCATGACACCAGTCCAAGATCTTTTGTGTTTGCGCCTTTACCCCGGAGATGGCAGAAACCAGCAACACTGCACCATCTACGGCACGCAGACAGTTACGAGTGTCATGAAGGAAGTTGGCATAACCAGGTGTGTCGACGATCTGCAGTTGATGCCCCTGCCACTCGCAATGGGCAACTGCAGCGCCAATCGTGATGTTGCGCTTAATCTCCTCGGGTTCATAATCCATGCAAGAAGAGCCGTCATCGACCCGCCCCAGTCGATCAGTGGCCCCGCTGTTAAACAGGATCGCCTCGACCAGAGAGGTCTTACCCGCTCCGCCATGTGCAATAACCCCAAAATTCCTCACTGTTGCCGTGTCGTACTTT
The DNA here is from genome assembly GCA_013619105.1 of Desulfuromonadales bacterium. Classification (GTDB taxonomy): domain Bacteria; phylum Desulfobacterota; class Desulfuromonadia; order Desulfuromonadales; family Syntrophotaleaceae; genus Syntrophotalea_A. The sequence goes on along the minus strand of JABXKU010000001.1, from coordinate 76,255 downwards.
CCCATGGTCTCTCCCTTCCTTTTCCCGGTTAAAGGAACTCGATTAAGGATCGTTTTGCAGGAAACAACGAATTTCAAGATGCGGCCTGCCGACCGCGTTCTATCCACAGAGCAGCAATAAACTGCTGGATGGTTATGAGGAGAATCAAGTGCAATTCGAAACGACCAATAAAGTCGCCGCTTCGGATTAGGTTTTGTTACGCAAATAAAGGATTCGCAATCCCTCCAATGTCAAAAAAGGTTCCACTTCCTGAATGGTCTGGGAAGCAGGAGCAATGGCCTTGGCCAGACCGCCCGTGGCGACAACCAAAGGGGTTTCCCTTGTCTCCTGGCACATGCGTCCGACGATGCCATCCACCAGACCAACATAACCGAAAAACAAACCAGCCTGAATACTGTTAACGGTATTTTTGGCGATCACCTGAGGGGGACGAACAAATTCGACCCGTGGCAGCTTGCTGGCTTGTTGAAATAGGGCCTCGGCAGAAATATTTAGGCCAGGAGCGATGGCCCCACCCTGGTACTCACCCCGCGCCGAGACCAGATCGAAGGTGGTGGCGGTGCCGAAGTCGACGATAATCAGACTGCAACGTCGCTTTTCATAAGCTCCGACAGCATTGACGATGCGGTCGGCACCCACCTCTCGAGGGTTGTCGTAATTTATCGGCATGCCGGTCTTGATCCCCGGCCCGACCAGATAGGGCGCACGCTTGAAATATTTGCGGCATAATCCTTCCAAAGCGTCCTTGGTCGGTGGCACAACGCTAGAAATAATGACATCTTCAATGGCCAACATAGGAATATCACCCAAACGCAGCAACTCATGAATAAGCATCGCATACTCATCCACTGTCCTGGTTTTGTCGGTGGTGATGCGCCAGTTCTGCACCAGATCCTCGCCCTGATAGAGGCCAAGCACGGTATTGGTATTGCCTACATCGATAACCAGCAACATAGAGTGAATGGTCTTTCCTGAAAAATTTTATTGATTACTGACCGGTAAGGGGCCGCACATCCCCGGCCAACACCCGTTCCTGACGGCCGTCAGCCAACTTTAACAGCAAAGCACCATCTTCATCGAGGCCGACGACCTGACCACGCAATAGACGGCCCTGACAATCGACTTCGACCTGCTGACCAGTCAAGACAAAATACTCCTGCCATGCCTGCATAATCGGCTCAAAACCTTCCCGCTGATACTGACTATACAGGCGGTCGAGCTGTTCCAACAGGGTGCGGGTAAAGCGCAGCCGTGACACCTCGCCACCGCTGGCCATAGCCAAAGAGGAAGCCGGATAGCGCAGGTCGTCGGGAAATTGTTCGGCCTGCATGTTGATATTTACCCCGACCCCGAGAATCAAGTAATGAATTCGTTCCGTTTCGGCATCGAGTTCATTGAGCAGGCCAGCCACCTTGCACCCGTCGAGCAGCACATCGTTGGGCCATTTGACTGTCGGCGTCCGGCCGGTAATCTCAGCAATGGTCCAAGCCACAGCCGCCGCCGACAAAAAGGTCAGTTGCGGAGCATGTCGGGGAGCGATGGGAGGCCGCAGAATAATCGACGCATAAAGATTGACCCCGGCAGGAGACGCCCAGCGCCTTCCGAGGCGCCCCTTGCCGGCCTGCTGAGCTTCAGCGATAACAACGGTGCCTTCTACGGCACCGTCCTTGGCCAGAGCATGGGCCCGGTCGTTGGTCGAATCAGTATCGGCGAAATAAACGATATCCTGGCCGACAACTTCCGTCATCAGGCCATCCTGGAGTTCGGCCGGAAGCAACAGATCTGGGGATGTGCGCAGCCGATAACCGCGAGCTGTAACCGCCTCAATTTGATAACCCAAGGTTCTCAGTTGCTCAATATTCTTCCACACTGCAGTGCGGGAAACTCCCAAGGCACGACTCATCTCGGCGCCGGACACAAAAGCATCGGGCTGCTGACGAAACAACATCAGAATCTGGTCCTGGCGGCTCTGTTGGTTCATAGACCCCAAGGGTGCTCCATCATTGAAACAACATAGAAATATCGACGGCTCGACTGGAATGAGTCAAGGCGCCGACGGAGATATAGTCCACCCCGGTTTCAGCAATAGCCCGCACCGTTTTTAGGGTAACTCCACCGGAAGCCTCGGTCAACGCCCGCTTATCGATCAACAGCACAGCCTCGCGCATGGTGGCCAGGTCCATATTGTCGAGCATAATGATGTCTGCTCCAGCCGCCAATGCCAATTCGACCTCGGCTAAACTAGTGGTTTCCACCTCGACTCGCAGGGTATGAGGGGCCCGTTGCCGGGACCGCTTAACGGCCGTAGCGATATCCCCAGCCGCAGCAATGTGATTTTCTTTGATCAACACCCCGTCATAGAGGGAGGTGCGATGATTACGTCCGCCGCCCGTGCGAACCGCGTACTTTTCAAGGCAACGAAGCCCTGGGGTCGTCTTACGGGTATCGACCACCGCTGCGTCGGTCCCCTCTAACTCCTTGACAAACTGTGCCGTATGGGTGGTGATACCACTCATGCGCTGCATCAGGTTCAGAGCCACTCGTTCCCCCTGCAGAAGTACCTGAGCGTCGCCCTTTAGCCAGGCCAACACCTCGCCACGCTGCACGGCAAAACCGTCTTCACGCAACTTTTCGAAAGCCACCTGCTTACCAAGCAGGGCAAAGACCCGGGCCGCCACATCAATGCCGGACATCACGAAATCCTCTTTGGCCACAAACTCGGCCCGACTGATGGTGCCCGGCTCGATGGTCGCCAGGGTAGTAACGTCTCCGAGGCCGATATCTTCCTGCAACGCGTTCTGTATAATGCGATCTATTTCAAACATTCAAAACTCCAGAGTGTGATTTTAAAACGCTTATTTATAACATGTCAGGTTGGCCAGCCGCAACCGAAAAGCCTGGTAAACACAGCCTACTTTGCCTTTGCAATTTTATCTAGAGTGTTACAAAATTAGGATTGCTTTGAAGATAGTTAGCATTTCCCCCCTAGACCCTTTTCCTCATAAAGGAGCATGCCGTGCTGCGTTCCCATTCTATCTACCTCCTGCTCTTGGTTGTTCTGTTGGCCGGTTGTGTCAGCAAAGCCGATTATCAGCGCAAAAGCGATGAAGCTGTTCACCTTGCCACCGCTCGAACCGAATTGAAACGCGACTACAGCCAACTGTTAGACCAGCAACAGCAGTTAGCTCAGCGGTATGACCAGCGCGGCCTGCAACTGGAGGAAGCCAACAATGCCATTAACAACCTACGCCAGGATCAATTGCGCGCAACCACAGACATAGAACGCCTGGAAAAGGTTCTCTCGGAACGCAGCGCTTCCACCGGGGCTGCCATGAGTGAAATGCGACAGACAATCGATGGCTTAGAAGAGTTAAAACGAGACTTGACTGCGCAACTAGAAAAAGAACAGCTGGCCCGTCAGGCCCGCATTGCAGCAATGAAAACAACCTATGACCAGCTGGTGGAAAAAATGGAAGATGAGATTGAGCGAGGCGAAATAACCATCTCAGATTTACAGGGCCAGCTGACCGTCAACCTTGTAGAAAAACTTTTATTTGATTCGGGCCATGCCGACCTTAAAACCTCAGGGGCACAGATTTTACAGCGAGTCGGTGACATCCTCAAAGAGGTCACCGACAAAGAAATCCGAGTCGAAGGTCACACCGACAACATCTCCATCAGTCCCCGCTTGCAGCAGACCTTTGCCAGCAACTGGGAGCTCTCTACAGCCCGCGCGACCAACGTGGTGCACTTTCTGCAAAAACGCAAGGGCATCCCCGGCGCCCGTCTATCTATCTGCGGCTACGGTCCCTATCAACCCATTGCCAGTAACGACACCGCAACCGGCCGTGCCCAGAACCGACGGATTCAGATCGTACTAATTCCCCGGGCAACAGCCCCCGTGAAATAGCGCTGGGCCTCAACTCCTCTGTTCCAACATAAGCAGATGGGCTACCTCCATGCCGTGTCGAGCCATGTTTCGCACGGCATCAAGCATGGTAAGAAAGAGAGGAGCGGCGTGGGGCAGGCAGAGACCTTCGACCAGTCGGTCTTCATGGTCGGTGGCAAAGTCGATGCACTGTTGGCAGAGGCTAGGACCTTTCTCCTGGCGCAAAAATGTTTTTAACACTTCGTTATCCGTTTGCAGAATATCCGCCAGTACCCGCAGCATCTCGAGCTGGCCGTCAAAAAGTTCATTAGTCTGAGCGACTCCCCTTTGCGAGAAGGGGATGCCCAGCTGAATCTGCTTGCGAAGGACCGGCATCATTTCGCCGATATCCTCGGCCATCAACTGGACATGAGCCAGCACACTCTCTAGCTTCAAACTAAAATCGCGACCAGGCCCTTGCTCCTTTAACAACTGTTCATCCAGACGTTCTGACAGCAGGACAATCTCGTCGTTGACAATTTTCTGAAACTGAAGCATCTCTTCCAAGTCGGCAATTCGCTGGCGATTGAACCCACTACTCGCCTTTTCAACCATAACAATCAAATTCTTCACCACCCCACTAAACAGCCCGAGTTGCTCCTTGACCGATCGCGTTGTCATCATAACTGCCCTCCCCTGAAAAGCTCCCGTCTGCTGTTCGTAATCTCTTTTATTCAACAATAACAGGTTAATCCACGTAGAAAAGCAAGAAGCTTACCCCGCCGGTAAATCTCTTACCGAAACAGCTAGATAATGCGTTAAAATTTCTTGTCATTTGTTAAATATAGATAAAATGGGGTAAGATCGAGTTTAAAATGACAAACACGTTGTCAACTCATCCCCTCAAAGGAGAAAATGCCATGCTCAGCCAACCATTGGTGGACGCATTGAACGAACAGATGAAAAATGAGTTTTTTTCCGGCTATCTCTACAAGGCCATGGCGGCCTATTTTGAAGCCGAAGATCTGCCCGGCTTTGCCCACTGGATGAAATTGCAAGCCCTTGAAGAACTTTGCCACGGCGAGAAGTTTTTTAACTATATTTGTGAAGCCGGCGGCCGCGCCGTGCTCCTACCCATCGACGGACCACAGGCCGATTACGACTCACCGTTGGACGTATTTGAGTATTCCCTCAAACACGAACAGTTCGTGACCGCCAGCATCAGCAATCTGATGACCCAGGCCAAAAACGAAAACAATCATGCCACAGAAATTTTTCTACAGTGGTTTGTCACCGAACAGGTGGAAGAAGAAGCCACCTTCGGGCTACAACTGAAGAATCTTAAAAGACTCGAAGGTGACGGCCGCGGACTGATGATGATGGACAAGGAACTTGGCCAGCGGGCCTTTGCGGTACCGACAGGGATGAATATCACCGGCGTTTGATTTTCTGACGCGGGTTCTTGCAACAAAAACAGAGGCCGGGCGGAAATGATTCCGTTCGGCCTCTTTTGATGGTTACATGGTTAGCTGGGTCCCAATAGCAAAGTCTCAAAAGAGACATAGGGTTTAAACAGTGGCGTGCCTCCCCCCTCGGAAACAACTTTCAGCACTCCCTCCCCATCGAGCACTCGGGCCCCGGCAATGCGGGTTAAGGGCGTACCAGCAAAGACTTTAGCGCAAAAGGGGGCCGAGGGGCCCAACAACACCACCTCGCGAGGATGCCCCAAATCACCAAGTAATTCATCGATGGTCCCAGTTACCAGGCTAGTACCAGTAAGTATAGCCACGCTACAGCCAGCCAGGACAGAACGGCCCTGCTGGGGCGACAACACACCGGGACGAGAACTGTCCAGTTCGATGATATCGAGCTGACAGCCGCTCTCTTGCAGTCTTTTTACCAGCGGACCGAAATAGCCGACCATGGCGACATGATCCGCAGCTGTGATCTGCAACCCGGCGACCACCTCTTCCTTGCTTGTGGACGGTTGCGGCAAACAGGCTAACAAAGCATTGGCTGTAGCCAGACCGATAGTCCGCAACAGCGGTTGCTCCTTAGCCAGCATTTGCAACAGTTCTACGGCGGGACGACCGGTTAAGGTGCCGGCCATCTTAAGGTGAGAACAACCACCACTTACTGGCGGCGGCGTCCAGGCTAAACCTGTATGACCGCTATCCAAACGAACAGCCGAATAACCCAGACCGATACGAACATCGGCAATACGGAATTCACCGAAAGTCCTAGCAAGCTTCTTAACTAAGGCATTCTGTATGTTCAGTGACATATACCCTCCTGAGCCAACATAGGATCAACCACCTAGAAGTTAATGCCACCTAAGCATATCCTCATCGAAAGCCGATGACAAGCGTTTCTGTATTCGAGAGAGTTCTCGCGCTGCGCGCACTGCTGCCACGTACAACCTGTGATAGCTTATCGCTACATCCCCTTTTCATACCGCTTGCTTTCCCGCCATGGCATCACCCAGGGCAACATATCTGCGCAGAAAATATCGACCTTTGGAAAGAATTTTGCGGCCTCATCGAGACCTCCCAGCGGCACAACTGTGACTCCAGAATATAGTTTATTTCGATTGAAAACCGGAGCGCCACAGATGTTACAAAAAAATTTATCAGCCTTATCGGACATAGCGTAGCGGGTCAAAAACTCACTTCCACCAGTCACCTCGAAGGCTTCATCAGGCACCACCAGATAGCTGGAGAAAGCACCGCCATTGGCCCTGCGGCAAATGGAGCAATGACAATTGACAACATTAAGCACCTGTCCATCAATTTCAAAAACCACCTTGCCACAATGACAACGACCACTGAATAGTCCTTCCATGGGTTCTCCTTTCAACAGGGCAATCAACCGGAGCTATAAATCCTTCCACAAAACCTTAACTCTTCTAAATACTATCATCCTTTCTACGACCACAATGGTTCCGGGCGAATCGAATAATCACACACTGCTGCCTAATACATAAGCAAATGACATCGTCCCCAGCACACACTAAGCTAACACGCTAACCAGAAACCTTGATTTTCAACATGTTAGCAACACTGGCAGGTCTCTTGCTTAGTGATAGACGTAAGCTTCCGTCCCAACGATGTGACAAAGCTTGCCCCACCCTTTACTCAAAGGAGTCAGGCTTTGGCACAGAAACCAAAAATCCGCGAGCTTCTCGACGAAAGCGCCTGCGCCCACAACAAGAATAAAAAGAGTGCATGCAACGCCCCCACCCCCGGTGCCACCACCGGTGGCTGCGCTTTCGAAGGGGCACAGATCTCCCTGTTTCCCTACGCCGATGCCGCGCATCTGGTGCATGGCCCCATGACCTGTGTCGGCGCTTCGTGGGAGACTCGGCTGACACACACCCGTTGGCCTGGGCGAGACCTGACTCAAATGGGTTTTACCACCGGCATATCGACCAACGATGTGGTCTTCGGCGGTGAAGAAAAGCTACGCCAGGCCATCGACTACATCGTGAAGCACTATGCACCTGAAGCGGTGTTTGTCTACAGCACCTGCGTCACCGCCATGATCGGCGACGATATCGACGCGGTATGCAGGCAGGCCGAACAGACCCACGGTATTCCCATGGTTCCGGTGCACGCTCCCGGATTTGTCGGCAGCAAGAACCTTGGCAGCCGGCTGGCCGGTGAAGCAGTGTTGACGCACCTGATCGGCACGCGGGAGCCGGAAAACACCACCCCCTTCGATATCAATCTGATCGGTGAATACAACGTGACCGGCGACATGTGGCAATACACCCCGCTGCTCGAAGAACTCGGTATTCGCGTACTCTCCACTCTCAGCGGTGACGGCCGGGTGGCAAACATTCGCTCCGCCCACCGCGCAAACCTTAATGTGCTGGTCTGCGCCAAGTCGCTGATTTCCCTGCCCCGTAAGATGCAGGAGCGTTACGACATCCCCTTCATCTCCGTCTCCTTCTACGGTAAGCGCGACACCAGCGCCTCTATTCTGGCCATTGCCACAGCACTGGGGGATGCCGAGCTAATCGAGCGCACCAAGAAACTCATTGCTCGCGAAGAAGATATTCTCGACAAGAAGCTTGCTCCTTATCGGAAAGTTTTCCAGGGCAAAAAGGCGGTACTCAATACCGGTGGCAACAAATCCTGGTCCATCGCCTCGGCTTTGCAGGATCTCGGTTTGGAAGTGGTTGCCACCTCGGTTAAAAAAGCCACTGAGGCCGACAAGGAAAAAGCGAGGGAATATCTGGGTGAGAAAGGCATCCTGATGACTAATCCAGGACAAGAGCAGGCGAAAATTATCGACGAGACCGGCGCCCATCTGTTGTTAGCCGGCGGCCGCAGCCTGTTTACCGCTATCAAGAAGAAAATCGCCTTTGCCGATGTCAATCAGGAGAAGAAAAAGAGCTATGGCGGCTACGGCGGCCTAATCAATCTGGCCGAAGATCTCAAGAACTCGCTACAGAATCCCGTATTTAACAACGTCGCCAGGAGAGCCCCATGGGAAAAATAACGCGTAGACCGACCAAGCCGCTGCAGGTCAACCCCTTTCGCCTCACCCAACCCATGGGCGCGGCCCTGGCCTTTCTCGGCATCGACCGCTGCATGCCGCTAATGCACGGCGGCATGGGTTGTACCTCCTTTACCAAGGTCTTTCTGACTCGCCATTTCTGCGAGCCGATTGCCATTCAGACCACTGCCGTCACCGATGTTACCGCAGTGCTCGATGGCGGTGACGGCAGTATCGTCGAAGCGGTGGCCAACATCACCAAAAAGGTCACCCCCAGCCTGATCGGGCTGCACAGCACCGGCCTCACCGAAACCAAGGGAGATGACCTGCGCGGGGTCGCGACCCAGGTCGACTATCCCCTGGTCTATGTACATAGCACCGATTACGAAGGAGGCTTAGAGAGCGGTTGGGGCAAGACCACCAAAGCCCTTATCGAACAGCTGGTTGAACCGACCAGCAGGACTCGCACCGATAAAGTTGTGCTACTGCCCCATGTGAGCCTGACCCCCATTGAGGTGGAAAAGGTCAAAGATTTTATTGCCCTGTTTGGTTTCGAGGTGCATGCCCTGCCCGATCTCTCTACCTCTCTTGATGGCCATCTGGGAGAGAAACAAAGCGCCCTGAGCAACGGCGGCATCAGCGTCGAGACGATAAAAGGCTTGGCCGATGCCGCGCTGGTGATTTCCGTAGGCGCGTCGATGCAACCGAGCGCCGCAGCACTGCTTAAAAAGAATTCCGAAATTCGCCATCGGCACTGCGCCCACCTGCAGGGACTGGAGGCCACCGATCAATTGGTGGCGACGCTACTCGAAGCCAACGGACGCGAGAAACCTCCCGCCAGCGTTATTCGCTGGCGCAAGCGGCTGCAGGACGCCATGCTGGACAGCCACTTTTCCCTCGGCCAGACCCGCGTTCTGCTTGTTGGAGAGCCCGACTTTCTAGCCGGAGCAGGCCAAGTGTTGAGCGAAGCCGGCACCAAAATAACACTAGCTGCGGCCACCGTTGATTCGCCCCAACTCGACACCATCCCCGCTGACGAAGTAATGGTCGGCGACCTGGAAGATGCCGAGGCACGCCAGGCGAACTATGACCTCATCGTTGGCAACTACCACACCGAAGCGTTGGCCCATCGATGCAACAAGGGCCTGGTACTGCGCGGTTATCCCAACTGGGAGATAGTCGGTAACCAATTAAAGAACGATCTTCTTTACGAAGGGGGTGCTTATTTCCTCTGCGAGGTTGCTAACGCTGCCGAAACCATGCGGGCGGCGCCCCATTGACTTAAAGTCTTCCCAACCGCACAGGTTCACCTAAGGCCTTAAAGAAAACCCTATAATCAAAGTCAATCGAACGCAGAAAGTTTGCGCTTCTTTGCCGTCCTCTGCCCAACTACAGATGCACCCTATCTCCTCTACAATAACTCCTTTCGATGAGCATCTTGTTAACCATGCGAAAGGATTAGGATTGACTTTATCATGAAACTTTAGCAACATAATGGAACAGTTTGTGTCTGTTCGGTGGCAAAACTGGAGTAATCCAGTGACGCAAAGCTGCGGGTCCTTCAGGGATAGCCGGGCTACTAAAGAGAAAACCATACGGTTTGAATCTTGGTATTAAGCCCGTTTTGCGAATATGCAAAAACGGGCTTATTTGTAATTTGTCGAATTAAATATAAAGGGAGCAGGAGTCACCTGTTGCAATAGATAGTCATCCGGCGGATCCTTTGAAAGCATGCTGTTTAGGAGACAATATCAATGCGTTGTACAATCTGGCTAACGATATTGAGCGTTTGGTGCCTTACAGGTACAAGCTTTGCCCTTGAGGTGGTGCGCTTTGCACCCTTGCCTATGGAAGACCGTGAAACTGTGATGAAGCAGTTTCGGCCCATGACCGACTATCTGCAACAACACCTCGGCATCTCCATCGAATATGTTTACGCCGACAGTTATGCCAATATTCTCGAAAAGTTCCGTAACGGCGATATTGACTTGGCTTATCTAGGCCCCCTACCCTACGTTGAACTTCGCGGCAGCCATCCTCAAGCTGAGCCCTTGGTTCACTTCAAAGAAGCTTCGGGCCAGACGACTTATACCTGTGGCCTGGCTGTCTTTGCCGATTCAACATTTCCCCTTAAAAACCTAAAAGACAAGAAGCTCGCTTTGACCCAGCCCTTGTCTACCTGCGGTTATCTTTCGGCCAATGGTCTATTGCGCCAACACGGTAGCAGTTTGGAATCTAACTACTATAGGTACCTTGGCAAGCACGATGCGGTCGCCCTAGCTATTGTTCAAGGTCTGTTTGATGCCGGCGGGCTGAAAACAGCTATCGGTAAAAAATATGCTCATCTCGGACTGACCATTATTGATGAAACGGACCCTCTACCTTCCTTTGCTTTGGTGGGCAACAAAGCTACCCTCAAGCCCGAACTACTCAACCAAATTCGCCACGCGCTCATTGCCATAGATCCGGAGGGCAAACATAGAACAATGCTCGCTGACTGGGGGGATAACATCCGTTACGGAACAGTCCCGTCAGACGATACCAATTACGATGTGATTCGCGAACTGCTTGGTGAAGTCACCATTCCCGATGAAGGCAATTTCTAGATGGGAAAACAACTCAAACATCTAGTCGCACGTTATGGCCTTATCGCCGTCATGCTGTCATTGTCTATCGGGCTCGGTCTGTTTCTGTTTATCAACATGCAAAAAAAACAAACCAGCCATTTTTCTGAACATCAACACACCCTCGATACAGCTTACCGCGCCAGCCTTCAAATGTACCATCTGGCTATAGAAAATTTCTACTCTAGCACCATTAATCGTAACGACATTTTACAACTACTTGAAACTGCCGTTACCAGCCAAGGTCCACAGCAGGACCTGGCTCGTGGACGACTGTACCGCAAGCTCTTCCCTGCCTATCAGGCCTTAAAAACTGAGATCCCATTACAATTACAATTTTATCTATCGGACGGTACAAGCTTCTTACGTTTTCACAAACCGGACCGCTATGGTGATCCCCTCCTTGAATTCCAGGAGTCGGTCCGTTTAGCCAATGCTGAAAAACGCCATGTCCATGGCTTCGAAACCGGGAAAGTGCGTTCCGGTTTTCGCTATGTGTTTCCTTTAATCTACCAAGACCGCTATCTCGGTAGTGCTGCCGTTAGTGTTACCGCGAAAGGTATTCGCGATGCACTGGCCAAGCTAGACCCCAACCGTGAATATACCTTTCTGGTCAATCGCGACCTGACCGAACCCTATATTTTCCCCGAGCAACAATGGTTGTACAGTCCGGCAGACATCCATCCCGACTATTTGCTTGAGGATGCCAATGCCATCCTGCCAGACAGTCCGCCGCCACTCTCTGCCGGTGCTACCGCAATCAATCGCCAGCTGCGCAAAAACCAACAGGTGCAGGCGGCACTCAAGCAAGGGCGCCCCCTGACCACCCATGCCACCGTTGACGGCTCCTCGCACATCGTCTCTATGTTGCCCATTATGGACATAAAAGGCCTGACCGCCGGCTATCTCATCTCTTATGCTCAAGACCCGGTCTCTGCGGCCTTTTTCACTGAATTCGTTATTTATCTGACAACAATGCTGTTTGTGTTGGCGGTGATGACCATTCTAATGCTGAGAATACGTCGCTGGACCGTCGCTCTAAGCAGTGAGAAGCACAACTTACAGGCGATGAATAACGCTCTAGCTGAAGGGGTGTACGTTACCGACAGTAAGGGGAGCATCGAACGTATCAATCCAGCAGCATGCAAAGCCCTCGGTTTCAGCGAACAAGATCTCCTCGGCAAAACAGCTCATGACCTGTTCCACTGCCACAGCGATAACGCTTTCCTTCCAAAAGATGATTGCCCATTTTTCACAGCTATCAGCCAGGGACAACCATACCAAGGCGAAGAAATTTTTCGGCACCGCTCCGGTTCCATACTCACCGTTGAATTAGCCAGCCGGCCCATCTGGGTCAGTGGAAAATTGATCGGTTCGGTAACAGCCTTCCATGATATTACGGCTCGCAAAGCCACCGAAGAACGCCTCAAGCAGAGCGAAGAAATCTCCCGTAAACTGTCAACCGCCGTGGAGCAGAGTCCAACGGCTATTATTATCACGGACCTCGATGGAATCATTGAGTACGCGAATCCACAGTTTCTACAGATGACCGGCTACGGAGAAGAAGAAGTACTCGGAAATGGTGCAAGACTACTGAATTCCGGCTATATGCCAAACGGTTTTTATAAGGAGTTATGGCGGACAATAAGCGCTGGCCGGACCTGGAATGGCGAGATGCTAAACCGCAGAAAGGATGGCGATCTTTACTGGGAACTTAACGCCATTTCGCCCATTCGCGACAGATATAATTGCATTACCCATTACATCGCTACTAAGACAGATATCAGCGGCCGTAAGCGCATGGAAGAGACCTTGAGGGAAAACGAGGAAATCCAGCGCACGCTGATGGAGGGACTACCCATACCACTGGTCATCATCGACGCCGCTACTCGCATCATCGAGAGCGTTAATCCAGCAGCAGCCCAGTTGATCGGTTCTCCTGAAGAAGAAATTGTTGGCAACCGCTGTCATAGCGTTCTTTGCCCAGCCCAAGAAGACAGCTGCCCTATCCTCGACCTGAATCAGTCAGTGGATAGCTCGGAAAAGTTCCTCATCCGACACGATGGTCGACAAACCCCGGTGCTGAAGACCGTAAGAAAAATCACCATTAAAGGGCGGGAAAAGCTAGTTGAATGCATGATGGATATCCGCGATCGACTGGAGGCGGAAGAATCCTTGCGCATAGCGAATAGCCAGTGGAAAGAGGCCACCGCCAAGGCAGAACAACTAGCTGAAGCAGCTGACGCAGCAAACTTGGCCAAAAGCACGTTCCTCGCCAGCATGAGTCACGAAATTCGTACCCCGCTCAATGCAATCCTCGGCTATTCCCAACTGTTGCAAAAAGATTCCGAGCTACACCCCAATCATCGAGAACAGATTCAAACCATCAATCGCAGTGGCGACCATCTACTGGAATTGATCAACGATATTCTTGAGGTTTCCCGTATCGAAGCCGGTCATGTCACCCTTCATCCTGTTCCTTTAGACTTCCGCCAATTGATGGCCGATCTCGCGTCCATGTTCAAGCTTTCCTGTCAGCAAAAGGATTTACGGTTTGACATGGCCCTGGGCCAGGAACTACCACGCTATCTGAACGCTGATCGAGCTAAAATCCGCCAAGTCTTGATCAATCTTCTCTCCAATGCGGTCAAATTCACCGATCACGGCCAGATTTCTCTACGAGCTAGCGGCTCGACAACCGATCAATTAAACTGGCTTATCGCCGTTGACATCATCGATAGCGGCCCGGGTATCGACCCAGGTGAACAGGACAAACTGTTCGAAGCCTTCGAACAGACCAGCAGTGGTCGAAGCTCCGGTCTGGGATCGGGCCTGGGACTATCAATCAGTCGTGCCTATGCGGAACAACTTGGCGGCGAACTCCTATTAGAAAAAAGTGCCGCAGGCTCTGGCAGTCAGTTCCGTTTTACTTTCTCCGCTCAACAGTGCGCTGGGGATGAGCTGCAATTGACCCCCAGCGGCAATCGATGTCAGATCGACTCAATCGCCCCCCAGTTCCTGCCAATCAAGGCCTTAGTTGTCGAGGATGACCCCAACAGCCGAAACATGCTCTGTGAAACCCTGGCTGAAATCGGTTTTTCGGTAGAAGCCGTTGCCAGCGGCGAAGAAGCTCTTCGCCAGGTTTCAAAATGGGAACCTGATCTGGTATTGATGGATGTCCAAATGGCGGGAATGGACGGCTATCAGGCCACCCGACACCTTCGCTCATTACCGAACAGAAAACAGATGAAGATTATCATCGTCACTGCCGGTGGCCTGGCTTCTTGCGATCTTTCAAAGCAGACTATTGAAGCCGGAGCTGATGACTATATCGCCAAGCCATTTAAAACCACCGAACTCTACACAAAACTTAAGTCCCTTTGTGGATTTGACTACCTTTACAGCCCCGTAACCATCACCCAAAAGTCAGCAGGTGAGATTCCGCTCAATCCTGAGGCTGTACAAAATTTACACGAAAGCCTTCTTGCCGCACTGAAGCAGGCAGTGGACGATGGCGATATGATCCATTTTTCAGAACTATTGGACGAGGTAGGTGCGAGTGACGGTGCGCTGCGGGACTATTTGTCGACACTAGCGGATCGATATGAATACGAAAAACTGCTTAATCTTCTGAGCCAGGCATAAAAACAATTTTAAGAGAATGGCTAATCAAGGAAGTCTATGAAATCCCCTCATATCATGATCGTTGACGATACACCGGAGAACCTGCACCTGCTTAGCAACCTGCTGATCAAAGCAGACTACCGAGTGAGCGCTTTTCCCCACGGAACCCTGGCCCTGCGAGCGGCCAGTCATAGGCAACCTGACCTGATCCTGCTAGACATCACCATGCCTGGGATGGACGGCTACGAAGTCTGTGCCCAACTGAAAGCGGATCAGGCTCTACAAAATATCCCCGTCATTTTCATCAGCGCCTTAGATGACACCCTCGACAAAACCAAGGCCTTTCGTGCCGGAGGGGTCGACTACATCACTAAACCGTTTCAAGTTGAAGAGGTCTATGCCCGCGTCAAAACCCACCTCCTGCTCCGTCGGTCTCAGCAACAACTGGAGACCACCAACGTCTGCCTGGAACAACAGGTAGCCGATCAATTGGAGGAAATCAATCGATCCCAACGAGCGATGATTTTTGCCTTGGCCAAACTGTCCCATATGCGGGATGACGACACCGGCTTGCACTTAGAGCGGGTACAGGACCTGTGCCGGGCCTTGGCAATACAACTAGCCGCCGATTCGGTGTACGCGCATTTGATTTCAGTTGATTTTATCGAGACCATCTACCAGGCCAGCCCGCTGCATGATGTAGGCAAGGTCGGTATCACCGATGCCATCATGCTCAAACCGGCCAAATTAACTGCAGAAGAATTTGAAGTCATGAAAACCCACGCCAGCCTTGGCGCAGCTACCCTGGAATTCGTTTACGCAAAATATCCACACAACGACTTTGTCCGCATGGGTATCGACATCGCCAAATATCATCACGAACGGTGGAATGGCCAGGGCTACCCCTGTGGCCTTGCTGGTGAAGAAATCCCTCTCAGTGCCCGTATTATGGCCCTGGTCGATGTCTACGAAGCATTAAGGGCCAAACGGCCTTACAAAGAACCCTTCTCCCATCAGAAGGCAAAGGAAATTATTCTGGATGGCTGCGGCAGCTATTTCGACCCGCAGGTGGTGCAGGCTTTTTGCGCTATCGATTCCGAGTTTAACGAAATTCATGCCAGCAGTAATGAAGCACTCAGCCCGGTATTTTCCAGTTTCTTACCGACTGACTGAACATCTATTGTTACATCAGTGACAATGATTGCTGTCAAAATCTCGAATCTCCTTGCCAATCCCATACCTACCTTCCTGAGCCTTATTCTTTGAGATCCTCCGCCCATCCCAGCGAACGATTCACCGCCTGCTTCCAGCGTTTATGCAAATGGTCCCGTTGAGCTTGTGCCATTTGCGGTTCATAGCGCCAAGCCAATTGCCACCGTTCCGCCAACTCTTCGCGACTCGACCAGAAACCGACCGCCAGGCCGGCTAAGTAAGCGGCCCCCTGTGCTGTCGTTTCGATAATGGAAGGAATTTCCACCGGGACCCCAAGTACATCGGCCTGAAATTGCATGAGAAAGCGATTAGCCACCGCGCCACCATCAGCACGGAGTTCTCGTAGTTCAATACCCGATTCTCGACTCATGGCGTCGACCACATCACGGGTCTGATAAGCAATGCTCTCGAGAGCGGCCCGGGCCAGGTGAGCCTTTGTGCTACCTCGGGTTAGACCGATGATCATGCCCCTGGCATAGGCATCCCAGTGGGGCGCTCCCAAGCCGGTCAAGCCCGGGACAAAGTAGACATCGTCATTGCCAGGCAGAGAGGCCGCCAATTGCTCGCTTTCAGCGGCGCTGGAAATAATCCCCAGACCGTCCCGCAACCACTGAAGTGCCGCTCCCGTAATAAATATCGAACCTTCCAAGGCATACTCGACCGGTTCGTCGCCTATTCCCCAGGCAATGGTGGTCAACAATCGTTGCCGACTGGCCACAGGCTTACGACCGGTGTTCATCAGCAAAAAAGAGCCGGTGCCATAGGTGGTCTTGGCCAGTCCCGGCCGATAACAGGCCTGGCCGAATAAAGCCGCTTGCTGATCGCCGGCAATACCGGCAATCGGCACTCGATGGCCTAAAAAGGCTTTAGGGTCCGTTTCACCATAGATATAGGACGACGGCTTGACGGTCGGCAGCATAGCCCGAGGAATATCCAACCGCACGAGAATATCATCGTCCCAATCGAGCTCATGGATATTGAACAGCATAGTGCGGGAAGCGTTGGAATAGTCGGTGACGTGGCAGCGGCCGCCGGTTAGCTTCCAGACCAACCAACTATCGACGGTGCCGAAGGCAATCTCACCGGCGGAGGCTCGTAAGCGCAAGTCGGCGCTCTGATCGAGCAACCAATGGACCTTGGTGGCGGAAAAATAGGGGTCGATAAGCAGGCCGGTCTTTTCCTGCCAGAGAGGCTCCAGCCCTTCCTGCTTAAGTTCATCACAAAGGTGGGCAGTACGACGGTCTTGCCAGACCACGGCCCGCGTTACCGGTAAACCGCTGTGCCGGTCCCATAACAGGGAGGTCTCCCGTTGATTGGTAATACCAATAGCCCGCACATCACCGGGTTTAGCCTTGGCCTGGTCAAGAGCTGCCCCTACCACATCAAGGGTGACCGACCAGATCTCCTGCGGATCGTGCTCCACCCAGCCTGGCTGCGGGTAATACTGGGTAATCTCGGCACTCGCTCGGCCGCATACCTCTCCGGCCTGATTAAAAATCAACACCGTCGAGCCCGTAGTCCCCTGGTCGATGGCCAATACGTAACCGTTATCCATTAGGTCACCTGTCAGGCCGTCGCAGCCCCTTCGAGCCAATGATCAATCTTATTCATAATTGCATCCTGAGTCTGATAAGAAATCTCCGGAAGCTTCCCCCCCCAGGCCTGCTCCGCCTCGGCAAAGCCATCTTCGATACCCCGTAGAATTTCCTCCCGTCGGGACGGATCGTTACCGGCTAAACCAACAGCAAATTGAAAAATCCGCTCCGAGGTCTGTTCAACGCCGAAATAGCCATCTTCGGCGACTAGTGCCTGAGCTTCTTCAGTAGAGAGGCTAGAAATATCGATTTCACTACTACCAGTCGATAACTCTACAGCGACCCCTTGCTCCTGTAGCAGAGCGACAAGACGACTTCGCAGTACTTCGTAAGGTGACTCTGTCGTGTCTTGACGCACCCCATCACTATAAGTAACCACTTCAGCATTCGACTGTCCAATGGTCACTCGGTCGTCGGCTGTCCTAGGGGGCAGTTCCTGGCTTGAGAACAAAGGGCGACCGGGACCAGCCCGGTCAAGCAGATTCCTCGCATCGGATTGAAACTTCATCAACTGGGATGTATCGATAACACTCATATAGATTTCTCCCCTTACAGGAACAAGATACCACTGTCAGAAGCCTGCCGATTCCCTTAACCGGTCAAATCGACCAGGGTGCGGCCTTTACGTTGTCCTTGCAGCATAGCATCAATATGGTCGGAAAGTTCCTCAAGGGTGCTCACGTGACAAAGCCTCTCCATTGCGTCGAACTTCCAGGCATCAGCTAGTTTAGCCCATACCTTTTGACGCAGCTTCATGGGGCAACCCTGCGAATCGATACCGCACAGGGTGATGCCTCGCAAAATAAAGGGGTAAACGGTCAGGTTGAGTTCGGCAGAAGCGACATTTCCGCAACAGGTCACAATCCCGCCAGGCTGCGTAGATTTGATAGCCGCAGCCAGCATATCACCACCCACGGTATCGATGACCCCGGCCCAGCGAACTTTCAATAAAGGTCGGGCACATTGGTCGGTCAACTGCCCGCGATCGATCACCTCTTTGGCACCCAGACCTTTCAGATATGTCTCGGCGTCGGCTTTACCAGAAACGGCGATAACCTCATAGCCGAGCTTGGCCAAAATAGCGACCGCTACACTTCCAACACCACCCGTCGCGCCGGTCACTAAAACAGGCCCTTCCTCCGGTGAAACACCTGCTACAACTTTTGAAACTGACAGACCGGCAGTAAGACCAGCGGTTCCCAGAATCATACTCTCCTTAAGGGTCAATCCGCTGGGCAACGGAATAACCCAACAAGCCGGAACTCGAATATACTGGCCAAATCCGCCCGATGTGTTCATGCCTAAATCGTAACTCGTTACGATAACGGTATCCCCAGGCCGTACTTCTTCGACCGTACTTGCTACGATAGTCCCGGCGGCGTCAATACCTGGGGTATGGGGATAGTTTCGCGTAACACCTCGGTTACCACTCGCGGAAAGAGCATCCTTATAGTTCAAGGAAGAGTACTCCACCCGAATCAACACCTCACCGGCCGGTAACTCGGATATATACCGCTCTCTAACGGTTCGAGTGAAAACACCATCGACATTTTCTTCAACAACCAACGCGCGAAATTTACGAGCATCCATAGCATGTCCCTGTCATCATAAAAGCAATGTCAAACTCCGGATTGATCAAGAAAGCAGCTTGCCTGCTGAACAACGCTATTAAAGGGGCTAGACCAACCAGCAGACACCCAACAATAGTAAAACACTTACAGCGAAGATCTATATTATCCATTCTCCTGTTTTGCAAATATGCTTCTTTGAAAATTGCACAATTAACTCCCAGTTAAACACGACGTGGATAATTACGAGCACCCTAAATGTTGGTACTGTAAAAGGCGGTCCTACAGTCGTTGCAGCGCTTTTTCAGGACCACGACATACTTGTTTTTGCATGGAATATCCATGGCGAACCAGATTATCCCGGCTGCTGGATCCAGGGAATCGATTAGACTTAACCTCAACAAGATATCCACAACCTGTCCGCCCTTCTTCACCCAGCAGTTTTCGATGCTTCCACAGCCATAGACCATGATCCCCAGGGACTTAACCGGCCAAAGTAACGGCACTAAGTCTCATTGACGACAGTCAGCGTTCCCTGCATCGGGTGGCGACAAACAAGTTCTATCCGATTTTCAACGATGGCCCAATACCGAGCTTCACTTTCTTGAACAATTTCCTTGATAACGTTTTAATTACGTTATGTAACAAAAACATTCGAGCGTAAGACAAAGGCCGTAGAAAAAGGTCGATTGAAGCAATTAGCACGACGTATTCAGTTAATAAAAACTCTGAGGAACACACTGCAAGGTCCTGCTTTTACGGCACTTTCATAACCACAACACAGAGACAAGCATTTCTAAAAATCAAAGACAAGTAGTATTTGGGCTGGCCCCCTGCACAGGAAGACCAGTAACAGAAGACCCTTTAAAAATTTGCAACACTAGGTTGACCACGGCATTTTTTGGGTCTTTATGGCCAATCCCCTAGCCGGACAACACCGTCCACAGGCAATCGGTGACACATTGGCCACCGATTAAAGTAGTCCGTTGCAGCCTCTTTAATAAAGTAACAGGGAATATCAGCTTTGCACTTCTAATAAACAGTGTGGTGATCTACAAACGACCCAAACCGACCCACAAAAAAGCCGGCAGGTTCAGCGCCTGCCGGCTTTTTACCTATTTAGTATCGCCTGCTGAAGCAAACAGCCATCGGAAAACAAATGATGGAGTCCACGAATGGACGAACCGTTGAGTTATCCCAGGCCGACATCGAGGCTCATCATTACCACAAAACCGATCATGGCACAGAGGGTTGCGAAATCGCCATTCTCGCCTTGCTGAGTTTCAGGAATAGCCTCTTCGATAACAACAAAGATCATCGCCCCAGCGGCAAAAGCTAAGGCATAGGGCAAGATCGGACGAGCCAGCAGAACCAGAGCTGCACCGAGGACACCGGCAATCACCTCAACAAAACCGGAGAGCTGTCCATACCAAAAACTTTTCCCAACGGACAAACCGTCACGGCGCAGTGGCAGGGATACGGCCACCCCTTCGGGAAAATTCTGCAAACCGATGCCCAGGGCCAGGGCGACCGCTCCTGCCATGGTGGCCCCCGGCAAACCGGCCGCTACCGCGCCGAAAGCCACGCCAACTGCCAGCCCTTCTGGAATGTTGTGCAGGGTCACTGCGAGAACAAACAGGGTGCTGCGTGGCAAATCGGTGGGCGGACCCTCGGCCGCGCTACGGGGCAGTCCGCGATGCAAGTGGGGCAAGACATAGTCTAGTCCCCGTAAAAACAGGCCCCCAGCCAGAAAACCGATGGCCGGCGGCACCCAGGCCACATAGCCCATCTCTTCGGACAGCACGATGGACGGTGCCAACAACGACCAGTAACTGGCGGCAATCATGACCCCGGCAGCAAAACCGAGCATTCCATCGAGCAACTTGCGGCTCGGTTGCTGGGCAAGGAAAACAGCGCTCGCCCCAAGGGAGGTGACACCCCAGGTGAAACAGGTTGCGAAAAAAGCCTGCATTATCGGATGAAACTCAGCCAAAGCTTCCAACATTACCATTTCCTCCATTAATAAGCCGTGTGGGCGGCATGACCACAATCATAGCGAAGCATCAGAGTCTTGCTTGACTTTGGTTCGAGCCACTTCTATATTTGGCCCCATGAAAGACATCTTTCTCGCAGACGCCCACTTACTTGATCCCGCAGACGATAACTATAAGCGTTTGCTGACCTTTTTAAGGCAGCAACGGGGTACCATACGACACTTGGTCATGCTCGGTGACATCTTCGAGTTCTGGCTCGGTTACCGGCATACGGTGTTCGCCCCCTTTATACCGCTACTTGAAGAACTGCGCCTGCAGCGTGAAAGCGGCACCGAATTGATCTTCGTCGAGGGTAATCACGACTTTCATCTCGGTCCCTATTTCAGTGAAACCCTCAAGTGCCGCATTCTGCCCGATGGTGGCGCTCTGGAGCTGGACGGGAAACGGGTATTCATCGCCCACGGTGACCTGGTCAATCCCGCCGACCGGGGTTACCGGCTGCTTCGCAGCTTCCTTCGCTGCCGCCTGAGCCGCCTGCTCTTACCGCTGGTGCCACCGGACTGGGCCTGGGGAGTGTCTCGCTGGGCTAGCCATCAGAGCAGTCGCCGCAAAAAGGCCAGCCAGCGTTATCTGCCCGAAGAACTACTCCAGAACTTTGCCCGTGAACGGTTTGCAGAAGGTTACGATGCCGTCCTCATCGGCCACTTTCATATCCCCCTCTATCGCCAACTCGATGGCAAACTGCTGATCTGTCTCGGTGACTGGATCGAACAGGACTCTTACGCCGTCTTTGAAAACGGCGCCTTCGCTCTGAAACGGGCCTGACTCATCCCGGGTTCTCCAGCCTACCCTTGAGCTTCCTCTTTGCCTTTGGCTGCAACGCGCTGCAACACCAGATCCTGCACCGTTAACACTCCCAAAACCCCCTGTTCGGCCTTCTGCATCTCCATTTCCAGGTCGCTGACCAGCTCCCGAGTCGGCAAACGAAAGTTTTGAGGATAACTGGCCCCATCTTCTCGCAGTTCCTGAAACAAATCCTGCACAATCAGGGCATCCAACGCGCGACCCGGCTGATAGCGCAGGCATTCTCCTCCCTCGTCACACAACACCGTCATCAGACTGAGGCGCACCATGTCGTCGAGTAGCTCACTGACCACCCGCGGCGGCAGCTTCAGGTGTTCGCCGATTTGCTCGCGGCTCCAGGCCGGTTCACCGCGATAGAAGGCCTCACCGGTCAACATCAGGATCGTCAGCGCCAACCGTTGCCGGCAGGCAAAGTTGATCTTATCCGTCCCCAGGTCCTGGCGCATTGTGCCAATGTTCTGAACTGCATAGGTCAGCTCGACACCAAACAACACGATCATCCAAGACAGATAGAGCCAAACAATAAAGATTGGCAGAGCGGCCATGGTGCCGTAAATGGCGTTGTACTTGCCCACCCCTACCTGAAAGTGCACATACCCCCACTGCAGCAACTGCCACAGGGTACCGCCAGCGATACCACCAATCAGTGCGGCCTGAATACGCACCCGGGTGTTGGGCATAAACAGGTAAAGAAAGATAAACGCTGCCCACATGACCACAAAAGGAATCAGCTTAAAGATCAGCAGGAGCGCCTCACCGACGTAGGCCGTCTCCAACAGCTTCAGCACCAGAGTCTGGCTCTGCAGGCTGGTACTGATGGAAACTGCAGCCAGTATCAACAGCGGACTGAGCAGCACGACCGAAAAATAATCGGCAAAACGCCGCATCAGGGTGCGGGTCTCCTGGACACGCCAGATATGATTGAAGCTCTTTTCAATATTTGACAGCAGAGCCAACACGGTAAGTACCAGAACTATCAGGCCGATAGCCCCGAGACGCCCGAACTGGGTATTTTCGATATAACGGAAGATTTCAGCGATCGCATCTTGGGAGCCAATGCCCAGATTATTAAGAAGAAAGGGCTCCAGCACATTCTGTGCACCGAACCCTTTAAGCAGGGAAAACATCAGCGCCAGCAGGGGCACAATGGACAACAGGGTCGTATAGGTTAGGGCCGAGGCCCGCAACATGCAGTTATCGGACTTAAAATCCCGAATCACCAGCCAAAAAACCTGCGCCTGGCGCAGCCAGAATACCCGCCAGCGAGTCAACTCATGGGGATCGATGCGCCAAAGGTCGTAGATCAGAAACTTCCTGATTTTTTCAAGGTTGCTCTTTAAGCCGGACATGTCCCCTCCTAAACCAATCCGTTGCGCCAGAATTAACCGGACAACGTAAATATCTCAAAGCTTTTCACTTGTTACAAGCTGTGATTCTTTGACCAAATCATAATACCCTCAATCTTCGTCCGGTAAACCGGCAACCGGCAAACCAAATCGTTCTGCAGGCTGTGCCGAACCGGTCTGCTCGCCAACCAGCACGATCATCTGCCCATCCCACTGCAGATGCTGACGGGCTGCATCCAGAACCTCATCTGCCGTCACTGCCGCAAGCCGATCGCCGTAACCCTGCAAATAATCTTCGGCGTAACCGTAAAAGTCGAGACGCATAGCCTGGCTCACCACCTCGTGTGGATTTTCAAAGGCGAAAACAAAGGAGTTGATCAAACTCTGCCGGGCGGTCTTGAGTTCCTCTTCAGAGACCGGCTCTTCGCTAATACGACGCATCTCATCTCTCATTAATATTACCACTTCGTCAACGGATTCGGTGCGCGTCTCGCAGCCCGCAACGAACAATCCCGGCAAACGGCGTCCGGCCTGAAAAAAGGAATAAACCGAATAAGCCAATCCCCGATTGGAACGCACCTCGCGCATCAGCCGAGAATTAAACCCTCCTCCACCAAGAACAAAGTTCATTACCCTCAGGGCATAGAGGTCCGGGTGGTCCTTGGTAATACCCCGCTGACCAAGCAAAACCGTGGTTTGAGGAACCTCTTTGGGCAAAGCCAGCACAACCGGTTCTAGGGGGGCAGTCAGCGGCGGGATCTCTTGCGATTCAAAGGGTTGCAACGGCCAGTCACCGAATAATTTGCCTAACAACAGCTCCATTTCCGTCGGATCGAAATCACCGGATACGGCCAACCAAAGGTTGTTGGGAAGAACATAGCGGCTATGAAAATCGAGAATGTCCTTACCAGAAATAGCCTCAACAGTATCCAGGGTCGGAGTACGACCGAGAGCATGATCACCATAGAGAGATCGACGCAGATACCGTTGAGCTATAGCGCCCGGTTCATCGTTCTGTCGCCGAATGCCTTCCAGCATCTGCCGGCGAGCCAGCTCCATCCGCTGTTCATCGAATCGGGGACGACGCAGCAAATCAGCGAACAAAGCCAATCCGGGTTCCAAATCATCACGATGCAGGGAAAGACCGCAAGAAACCGCATAGCTGCCACTGCTCACGGCGAGATCGGCAGCTATAGCCTCAAGGTTGTCATCAAAGGCTTGTGGAGACAACCGACCGGCACCGCCGCTGCGTAAGGCAGCAGCATAGAGTTGAACCAGGCCGCTTTTGGCCGCAGGTTCACCGATACTGCCAGCGCCGATCATCAGGGAGATATTTATCAGGGGCAACTCGTGGTCGGGATTTAAATAGAGGCGCATGCCGTTATCCAAAACCCTTTGTTCGACTTGGGGTACAGCAAAGGTCAATGGTGAGCTAGTTATCTGATCGGGACGGGGCTGCGGTCGTTGACCGACACAGGCAGGCAGCAGTAACGCTATCAATAGCAGGGCAAGAATTCGCAAAGACATGGCTCAGATTCCCTTTTTCTGCAAAACCGCCACAGTGCGGTTGCTTGGCACCAGGTAGGTGGCGGCAACGCGCTGTATCTCCGCAGCGGTGATGGAAGCGATCTGCTCCTCGTAGTCGATCAAGTAGCGCCATTCGCCGCTGACACTTTGATGAAAAGTCAGCATGCGAGCCAATCCGCCGTTACTCTGCAGAGTGCGCAGATGATCGACCCGCAAGCGATTACGAACCCGCACCAATAGCTCATCGCTCACCGGTTCGGTAGCCAATCGCCGCAGTTCAGCGTAAAGGGCCGCTTCGACTTCGGCGACGGTATGAGGATGGCGCGGTACCGCATTAATGATGAACAGGTTCGGATAACGATAGCCTGGAGCACCATAACTGACTACTGAAGTGGCCAACTGTTGCTCTAAGACCAGGGCCCGGTAGAGGCGGCTGGTGCGCCCTTGGGAAAGAATATGGTCAATGACGTCGAAAATATAATCATCTCGGGCCGGCAGGGTTGGCTTGTGAAAAGCTACGGACAAGCGGGGTTCAGCATCAAATTCTACGGTCACCCGCTTTTGCCCGCGCTGGGGGGGCTCAATGGCGGTGACCTCGGGAACCGGCGTGCCGGGTTGTATGGAGCCAAAATAGCTCTCAACCAGAGACACAGCCTGAGCGAAATCGACCGCTCCGACCAAAGCGATGACCGTATTGACTGGGCTATAGTAACGTTCCATAAAGGTGCGGGTTACTGCCGGAGAAAGATTGGCAATATCGGTGGGCCAGCCGATGATGGGATTTCGATAGGGGTGAACGGTGAAAGCGGTTGCCAGAAGAGATTCATAGAGCAGGCCGTCGGCATCACTGTCGTAGGATCGACGCCGCTCCTCCTTAACCACATCCCGCTCGGTATAGAATTCACGCAGCACGCTGTTACGCATGCGGTCGGCCTCTAAGGAGGCCCAAAGTTCTAGCTTGTTGGCCGGGAGAGAAACGATGTATGAAGTCAAGTCCTTGCTGGTAAAAGCATTGTAACCGACGGCGCCGTTGCGAGCATAAATCTGAGCGAATTCGTCCTTGATTACCAGTTGCCGATGGCGCTTCTGCAGATCGGACAACTGTTGCTCCAAGACGGCGATGCTTTTTTCGTCTGGGGAGGTTTTGTTGCGTAACGCATCGAGAGCGCTACCGACCTCCTCAATGGACTGCAGCAGCGGTTGCTCTTGGCGGTAATCCTGGGTGCCGATGATCTCGGTTCCCTTGAAACGCAGATGCTCCAGCAGATGAGCAACGCCACGAACACCGCTCGTCTCATGCACCGCCCCGACTCCGACGGTCAGATACGCGGAGAAAACCGGTGCCCCGGGCCGTTCGACTACCAACAACTTGAGACCGTTGGCAAAGGTATGTTCCTGAACCTTTTGCGCCAAGGTAGTGGCCTGCAATGACGGCACCCCGGCGCTCAACAAAAGCAAGGCGGCCAAAAACCGCCCCATTAATCTGATCAGCATGCAATTACTCCTCTGACACAATTCGGCTAACAGCGGGAAACTAGCTATAAGATTAAGTATATACCGAAAGGGCCAGGGCACCGCAAGGGCTAATCAGCAACAGTCCTTAAGGCAGAGGATTGGGTGGAAAAATAGGACTGACGGCCAACAGGCTCTGCACCTTGACCAGGGGATTGTCGATCAAAGCCTCGGCTACGATATCGGCCATGCTGTCGACCAGCACCAGGCGTACTTCGCGGCGGATATTCTCATCGATTTCCTGCAAATGATCGCTGTTGCTGGCCGGTAGCAGCACCGTGGTGACTCCGGCTCGATGGGCTGCCAGTACCTTCTCCTTAACCCCACCGATAGGCAATATCCGGCCGGTCAGGGTCAACTCACCGGTCATGGCCACATTACGCCGACCCGGACAATGGGTCAGCAGAGAGATAAGGGCGGTGGCGATCGCCACGCCAGCTGAAGGTCCGTCTTTAGGGATGGCACCGGCCGGCACATGAATATGCAAGTCACTCTGCTCGAAGAAATCGGCTGCGATACCAAACTCAGCATGATGGGCGCGAACAAAGGATAAGGCCGTCTTAGCCGATTCGCGCATCACGTCGCCAAGACTGCCGGTCAGCATCAGTTCTTTATTACCGACCATTTGGGAGGCTTCGATAAAGATGATGTCCCCACCCGTTTCGGTCCAGGCCAGACCGGTAGCGACTCCGACTCGGTCCTCCTCGCTAGCCGCATCGGCATAGTAGCGCCGTGGACCGAGCAGCCTATCGACATCCGTTTCATTAATCAGGGTGCGGGGCACGCCCCCCTGAGTAATTTCCTTCGCCACCTTGCGACAGATGGCTGCAACCTGGCGTTCCACCGCGCGCACTCCGGCTTCACGGGTGTGTTCCCGTATAATCTTAAAAATGGCATCCTGCTCAAATTCAAGGGGATAATCCTGCAAACCATTCTCTTCCAATTGCTTCGGCAGCAGATATTTAAGAACAATCTGCAGCTTCTCCTCATCACTGTAGCCGGGCAGGCGAATGGTCTCCATGCGATCCCGCAGAGGAGCCGGAACCGGATCCATGACGTTGGCCGTGGTGATGAACATAACCTGCGATAGATCAAAGGGCACATCGAGGTAATGGTCGGTAAAGGTATCGTTCTGTTCCGGATCGAGTACCTCCAGAAGCGCTGATGATGGATCACCACGGAAGTCCTGGCCGATCTTGTCCACCTCATCGAGCATAAATACCGGATTGTTGGCCTTGCACCGACTGATCTCCTGAATAATGCGACCCGGCATGGCGCCAATATAGGTCCGACGATGACCGCGGATTTCCGCCTCATCCTTCATGCCACCGAGAGAGATACGAATAAACTTGCGGCCCATAGCCCGGGCGATGGAGCGACCGAGGGAGGTCTTGCCGACCCCGGGTGGTCCCACCAGACAAAGAATCGGCCCCTTAAGAGTCTTCTTCAGACTGTGCACGGCCAGAAACTCCAGAATGCGCTCCTTGACCTCCTTGAGATTGTAATGGTCTTCGTCCAGGGTCTGCTCCGCTGCGGCGATATCCAACACATCATCGGTGCCGAGAGCCCAAGGCACATTGCTCAGACATTCCAGATAGCTTCGCGAAACACTATATTCCGGCGAAGAGGCGTTGATTCTCCCCAGACGTTCCAGCTCCCGGTCGGCGACCGTGGCCACCTCTTCCGGCAAATCGGCATCCTCCAGAGCCCGACGCAATTTGCTAAGTTCTGCCTGGTGAGGATCATCATCTCCGAGTTCATTCTGAATCTGCTTGAGCTGCTCCCGCAGTAAATATTCTTTTTGATTCTTGCCGATCCGTTTCGCCACCTCGGACTGCACCTCGCCCTGCACCTGCAGTTTTTGGACCTCGGCGGTCAACAGCATATAGATCTGTTTAAGTCGCTCCAACGGCTCCAGAGTATCAAGGAGCTGCTGCTGATCGACAAAGTCAAGAGTCAGATAGACCGCCACCAGGTCAGCCAGTTCTCCCGGTTCATTAACCTGGTTCATCATCTTCAAAACTTCGCTCGGCAGGGGCCGACCATAGGCCAGAGCCACCTTAAGTAAAGCTTTAACACTCTGGGCAAGGGCTTCGGCAATGGGTCCCCTGCTCTCTGGATCGTTGAGCACTTTAACTGTAGCCAGCACAAAGGGGGTCTGCTGGCTGGCACTAAGCAATCGAATACGTACCAACCCCTCAAGCATCACCTTGGCGCCCCCTTCGGGAAAGCGAAAGACTTGAGTAATACGGCAGACCGTACCGATGGAATTGACTTCATGCAGGCCTTCAGCCGTATCTTCGGGCATCACCGGCACCAGACCCAACAAATGGTCGCGGCGCAAAGCCTCTTCAATGGGGGTCATCCCCTGACTTTGCACCAGTAGCGGAAAAATCATATGGGGAAAAATAATCTGCTTGCGCAAAGGGTAGATAGGCAATTGCGGTGGAATAGTGAGGTTTTTATTGAACATCCGCGCGCTCCGTGCAAGAGAGAAGAAAGTAATGAAACATCGAGGACCTGCCCTTCTACGCACCTCAAGCAACTTCAGCAGGCTGGCATGGGGTATTCGATGCCCGCCTCAAAAGCATATCAATGGCCTATGGGGTGTCAAGAAACAGGGATAAAATGGCCCGATGTTCTGATATCAAACCTGCCGCCTGTTGTTGCCTGACCCCTGTCGGTGTTGAATAATTCAAAGCCACCCATCAATTTTAATCGAAATTCCGTAGTGTTTCAGCTTGTGGGAACATAAGATAGGCCCTAAGTTAGCCGAGTTCTACCCGCCAGAGTTGCTGACACAACCTTCGCGGCACTTTGTTGACCTTTTTAGTCTGCTGAAGTAGATTTCAAGGGACACAAATTGTTTGGTTTCTAAGAGCCCGCGGGGTAAGGTCACGTAAATCTCTAGAAACGTTTTTACGTTCCTAATATGGAGCATAGATCTATGCGGCTTGAACGCCAGCAACTAATCCGGTCATTATTTGACGAATACATTGAAATGTACTCTTCACGCGATGACCGACTGACCTCACGCTTTAGTGACAATTTTAGTGGTTATGCGGGCAGCAGCGACGTTCTCGTCACAAGTAAGGATGAGTGGATCCGGGTTACAAGGCAAGATTTTGCACAAATACCCGGACAGATCCGTATAGAACTACTTAATTTATCATTACAAGACCTTGCTGAAGACATTGTTGCCGTCACTGCTTTTTTCCATATTCACCTGCCAGTACCCGAGCACATACTTTCGAGCGAGACTGCCAGGCTAGTGCTAATATTCCGCCACGAGAATAGCGATTGGAAAATTGTACATAGCGGAATCTCAATCCCTTATGGCTTGGCTAATGATAGTGAAATCTATCCGATGTCTCGACTGGAAGAACGCAACCTCGAACTTGAACAGATTGTTGAAAACAGGACAAAAGAATTGGCCGAGGCTAACAGGCTACTGGAAATACAGAGTAATACTGATGGCTTGACCAATATCGGTAACCGACGCCTTTTTGATCAAATGCTCAGCCAAGAATGGAACCGAGGCCAGCGCAGCGGTTCCCCGCTGGCGCTTATCATGCTTGACATTGACCACTTCAAACGATTTAACGACCTCTATGGCCACTTAGCCGGAGATGCTTGCTTGCAGAAACTGGCCAAGGGTTTAGCGGAATCTGGACGTCGTTCAGGTGAGTTGGTAGCTCGTTATGGTGGTGAAGAATTTGCCATCCTTTTGCCAAATATGGACAATCAAGCCGCACTGGAAACTGCAAAGCACATCCATCAAATGGTCTTGTCACTTGCAATGCCCCACGCTAACTCACCTTCCGGCATCGTCACGGTGTGCCTTGGTGTGGCTGGCCTCCAGCCATCAAACCAACACCTTCCTGTTGAACTGGTGCAACAAGCTGACGCAGCACTCTATCGCGCTAAAACAGCCGGCCGCAATTGCATTCAAGTGGAAGCGTAATTTGCGACGTGAATCGGCGTTAGCTTTATAGACATTCACATCGCAATGAATGACGTATTACAAGTTGCCACATCTCTGCATGAAAGCCCCCGATCGCCGGATCGGGGGCTTTTCTTTTTTCTCACCACCTGTCAGATGCTAAAAGCTCTCAACCTACGGATTGAGGGCTTTTCTGATATGGCAGAGAATTTCGCACAGTAAAAGATGGTACCTCTACCATGCGGGTTTCCTCGTATTGAATCAAAAAGGTCGAAGACCGAAACCTGCAGGCCGCAGTTTCGAGGGAAATTCTTCGCAAAAACCAACGATGGATAGGATTACCTCCTATCATTTATTGCCATTTCTTCGGAAAAGGTTTAGCATTCCTACGGTTTTGCTAATGAAGTATAATTGAATTTCTGTAGGGCTTTAGTGGGTTGCTAGACGGCTCATTCTTGCTCGGCTTTTTACGATGGTTTCGCTCTGAAAAAACACTTAAGCATTGTACCCTAACCAATTATGGAGAGAAAATGATCAAAAATATTATTGTTATTTTTAGCTTTGTACTTGTCGGGTGCTCGACGGTTAAAGATATAACTCATAAAAGAGCTGAGACCCCTCCGCCGCAACAAGATTTATTTGCTTTTGGATCTCACTACAACACGCGGGGCGCTACAGAAATCGCAACTGAAGCCGCAGAAAAATTTTGTTATCAATGGAGAATGACTCCAGCCGTAAGAAATAAACAAGTTGCGGAAAGAGGTGAGCTTCCAAACAGTGCATTAGAAGAAATTTCAAACAACAAGGATATTCCCCCGTGGTCTCCTTCTAAAGCAAGGTGGGAAACTCGGTTGATATACAATTGCTTGTAGTTAAACGAGGGACACTCCCCATATTTCGGATAAATCACAAGTACCGGAACACCAAACGGCCCAACCTATTTACCATAGGTTGGGCCGTCTTAAATTGATTTTCGCGTTATCTGAGACGCCTATCGAGGCGCTATGCTTACCTCTACAATCAACATATTCCCCGTCTACAAGACGCCTATCGAGGCGCTTAAAGTTTGGCAAAAAGAACACCTCGAGCTCTTTCGCAAAAAGGTTACCGACCATGCGGGACCTGACACCTAGTTAGATATACTGGCCCCTAGTATCCCCAAAATTGTCTTTATTAATTTTCAACTTACGTCTACTCTACATCGTAGCTATTTTCGATTATTCACAACAGCTAAATGGATAAACTCTATGGCTCTAAATCTATTGCGCCAAAACAATGGCAAGTCACGCATTGTCCTGCTCACAGCTGGAATCATTCTACTCCTTCTCTGTGCCGTTCCCGTATTTACTTCATCTACAGTAGATCAATCGCAGAAAGACAATAAAGCGATTACATCATTGATGATCTCAGCAACCCAATTCAAGCAAATGGCTCACAATGATTACGCTGTTGCGTTGCTCACGCTTGCAACCCCTCGTGGAATGGCCCAACTCAATGAGATTGATCTAGCACTGTGGAGTCCCGAGCAGTCACAAGCAGGCTGGCAACTTTTTTTTGATGGCGGGATGCAAATCTACTCTCTCGGTAATATCACCTCACCGCTGATAGGTTACTACAATCCCTACAGCGACACTGTATTGATCACCAAATGGCAAGCTCACGATGAAATTTATAAAATCAGCGATGCAGAGTTAATTCAAGCCGATTGGCTTCACCGCCAGAGTAATGAGCTGAGTGTTATCCCGCGCTGGTTACGCAAAGAAGGTTCACTCCCGCTAGCACTGGGGATTAGTGTAGCTGAAACAACAGCTGCCTTTGAAACAGTTTTTTCATCGAAAGAAACGGAACAATGGCGACAGCAACTTAGTGTTTTAAACAACGATTCTCTCAAAAGCTTAAACTATCATGCAGCAGCATTGACCCTCAACGATCACCTTATTAACCAACTCAACTATCAACAACCCAATACCGACACCATGGCCACCGTCCAGCGAATAACTGGGGAAATTGTTACAGCTGCGATCAATGGAACAATTAAGAACCTACTTCCCTATGCAGATAAAACACCACAAAATACTGTCCAGCGACTCAGACAGTTACCACCACAATGGTTCGCATCACTATCGGTTAGGTATGCCATAGAAACAAACACAGGCAGTCTTGTTTTCCTTAGCCCTAATCAAGGGGCAAACAGTCTGGCGATCTACCTAGAAGGGACGGGCAACCGTTTACGAGTCCGTCGTTTTGACCTTGTGGATTATCAGCATATCTACACTCAACTCTATCCTGACTCGAGGTACAGCCGATGAAATCCTCCTTTATGTCAGTGTTGACACTGCTAACACTTAGCCTTGTTATGGTCTGCGGGGCCAAAGTACCAACCGCCTTTGGCTACAATCACGATTTTAGAGCGATTCAAGCTCACACCCCTGTGCCGCCGATGGAGATGCTTGAAGCTGAAATTATTAAACGACAGGCTAATGAACAATTCAGGCAGGAGATTGATCATACGGGAAAAGCCATCTCAACATCCGCACAAACCGTCAACCGTGTCAGCTCACCATTCACCAACTCTGGTGATCCAATTAAAAAGGCCGTGTTGAGACAG
Organism: Desulfuromonadales bacterium; assembly: GCA_013619105.1. Taxonomy (GTDB): domain Bacteria; phylum Desulfobacterota; class Desulfuromonadia; order Desulfuromonadales; family Syntrophotaleaceae; genus Syntrophotalea_A. The sequence goes on along the minus strand of JABXKU010000001.1, from coordinate 43,470 downwards.
CTTTCGAAATCGAGCAGATCAGAGAAAATAAAGATCATTCAACACATCTATAAAACAGATAAAAGTGAAGCTATTTCTATTTTACAACGCAGTGGTAAGACGTTCAGCGAAGTAACAACCCGCCTTGATCAACTTGACAAAGCGGGCACACTCGCGACCATGGCAGGAGCGTTATCAGGTGGCGATCTTCTCGGTGCTGCCGGAGCGGCAGCCAACAGTGCCGCCTCTGGAGCCGTTGCTGGCTATGGTGCTGCCTATGGTGCTGCAGTGGGAGCCAAACTCGGTGGAGGAGCAGCCACTTTATTAGCTGGACCTGTTGGAGCCCCCATTGGTGCTGCTGCTGGCGGAGCCATTGGAGCGGTTGTCGGAGCGGTTGGTGGATCTGTCATCTATACCGAGGTTATTGAACCCAACGCCGTCAAAATTGGCGATGCCGCTTCAAACTATCTTCAAGATAGAGCTGAAGATAACGAAAAAAAAGTTCGAAGAGTTCGAACTGACTTTGTTCTTGTTTATCCTGAAGGGCGTCTCTCCTCTACAGGATATATTGATCCCAAACAATTACATCAACAAGCACAGCAAATTCGCGACCAACGGTTTGGCCAACGGATAGAACACAATCAGCAACTGACCCTTGATGAAATAGCCACAAGTAGCCAAATGCTGACCGTTCCAAGCCTCGCAGGAATGACGCAAGCTCAAGCAGAACAGGCGGCCCAAGCGGCTGGATTCACCGCTTCAGTTCAGACGGTAAAACCCGCACCCACCTCAGATTTAATCGGTAAAATCTACGTTCAAAGCCCTACAGCAAAGAGTCAGCAACCGATTGGCTCTTTTATGACAATTACCGCCCTTAGCTACGACAAACAAGAACAAATAACCATGCCTAGCGTGATCGGCATGAATCCACAAAAAGCACGGGGCGTACTGACCTCGGCAGGGCTTACAGTCCCAGCGACAGGAGCAATCACCGTTGGCAAGATAGCCCCCAGCACAAAATTAGAATTTAAAGTACATACCCAAGCTCCATCACCAGGTGACCTTATTCAATCAGACCAAGTGGTGGCCCTCGTTCTCTATGGACAGTATGAACAACAAACAATTCCGGCTGTGATCGGATTGGGAAAATTAGAAGCAGTACGCCTGATGGAAGCGGTGGGACTTGTCGTCGCCACCAATGATGGAGATGGCGCGCCGATACCTGAGGAAGAGAATACAGTTCAACTGCAAAGCCTTACCGCGGGTGACCCTGTTTCAAAGCAGGAGCAAACGGTGCTCCTCACTCTGTTCTCCGCTTGTACAAAAAGTGAATTCTGCAAAAAAAACCAACAACGCTATGTTGCGGCCCTCAATGCCAAAAAATTTGAAGCCTGTCAACAAATCTTAGATGAATCTGGCGGGTGTGAATTTTATGAAAGTGAAGTGGCCGGTCTCGCTCAATCCATGTGTCTCGATGCTGAATCGCGTTACCGGGCCGCGTTCAACAGCGATAACTACGATGGTGCTAAACAAGTTTTAGCAGAGAATTCTTACTGCACTTTCTATGCAAGCGCAGTCCCTGAACTTCAGTGCAGTAAGAATTTAGCAGAAATGAATAGCGCTTTGCGTGGCAACAACTGGAACCAATTTAAAGGAACTTTATACCAAAGCCAAAACTGCTCATTTTACTCAAACTATCTTGCCATGGCACAAAAAGCAGAAAAACAATCACAACTGGATGCAAAGCAAGAAGGGAATCGCCAGCAATTTGGCAATGTAATTGGACAAATTTTTGGTGCGGCACTCAACAGCGCCATCAAGCAAGGCTCTCGACCACACACCAATCGCCCACCCACGCGAACCACTCACGTTACTGATGGCTTCGGTATCGGTCACTCTACAGAAACGCAATATAATCTAGACCACCCTAATAGTAAAACTCTTCCAAATATATCGTGGGAGGACAAAGGTAAATAAACATCATCGAAGTTTGCGCGCATTAGATTGAGCATATTTCTTCAATTTTCGATTTCGACTTTTCTTTGCAACTTCAAGCAATGTTGAATAAAATTCCTGATCCCTCGAAGCACCAAGTAAATTACATAACCATGCCATCGCATCGACATGGTGCCCATCACGTAAACGGGTGCTGTATTCACGAAGCAAGGTCGCCTCAACAGCCCTTAGCACCTCGGGATGATCTTTATACTCAGAGCGGAAGAGTTTCTTCGCGCCCCGCTGCTGAACCCGACTGTCAGAAGATTGAATCATCGTTACATAACCCTGGGCCTGCGATGGAAGAGAACCCTGCTTTATCCGAGAGCTCGACGGCATGCTCCCCGTAGAGACTGACTTGTTTTGAGCATGGGGGGCCAACTCCTTAATTTTATCGATTGCGCCCTCATGCCCCTTTTTAGCGGACTTACGATACCAACGTAACGCTTGTTTGCGACTTTTTGTCACCCCAGAATGACCATACTCCGCATAGATTCCCATCGCAAACTGAGCATATTCATCGCCCTGACCTGCAGCCTTGCGATACCACCGATGCGCTTCATGACGATCTTTTGCCACGCCCAAACCGTTATAATGTGCTGCAGCCACTTCAAACTGTGCATCAGAATCACCTTGATCTGCCGCCTTACGGTACCACCGATACGCTGCAGAATTATCACGGCGAACCCCTTTTCCTTTCTCATAAATACGACCCAACGCAAACTGTGATGGAGCATCGCCTTTTTGAGCTGCTTGTCGATACCATGATGCCGATTGAACATAATCCTGCTCAACCCCATGCCCCCAATAATACGCAGCACCCATTTTACGCAGCCCCTTGATATCTCCCTGTTCAGCTGCCTTACGGTACCATTTAGTTCCTGCGCTAAGGTCTTTTTCGATCCCCCACCCTGAATAATAGTACAAGCCAAGGTTATATTGTCCCGTGCTATCGCCCTTCAGCGCAGCTTTTCTAATCCATTCAAATGCGAGCGCGTCATTTTGCGGAACGCCTTGGCCTGTCTGATAAAGGGACCCTAAACCATTTTGACCACCTGCGTGCCCCTGACTCGCCGCTTTTTGAAGCCACTTAAAGGCCAATTGGTAATTTTGTTCCACCCCATCACCGTTACGATACATTGCACCAAGATTAGTCTGTGCAGGGGCATAACCCTGCTGTGCCGATTTATCAAACCACAATGCGGCCTGTGCAACATCTTTCGTAACGTGTTTACCTAAATATAAAAAATACCCGACCTTAAATTGTCCTTTTGCATGCCCCAAATCAGCCGAACGCTTAAATAGGTTAAAAGCGCGACCAAGATCCTTTTGAATCCCATTGATCCCCTTATAATAATTTTCACCTTGTAGATAAATATCATCTCCACCAGGCGCTGCAGAGGTGATCACTTGAGGTTTTAAACTATCAATAACAACCAACTGACCAACCCGGGGAGTACCACTACTCGTTTGGGAGAAAGCAACGATCTTTTGCGCACTCACCGCACTAATAGCCCACTGTCCCGCCAAAGGAATTAAACCCACCCCCGGGACCGACTCAAAAATAGTCACTTTATCGCCAACGCTGGGAAGCTGCTGCCCCTCAAGTTTAATTTGAACGAGATCAGATGACACTACAACCAACGCTCCCTTTAACTCTTGAGCGAAACTAACTAAAGGGCTGGTAACGATCATTGAAAACACAATAATAAAGCTAAGAAAACGTCGTCTTTGCATAGGGTCCCTCCCAAGATTAGCTACGCGAAATAAGTAACTTACATTTCACGGCATAATAAAGTCATGTCTTAAGGATCATGTCAGCGGAATGCATACCGGCTGCAATACTGGATAGTTCAACTAAGCCGATGGCATTTCATCAAGTGGTCCTTTAAGCCTGGTTTCTTGAACGCAACTTTTATCTCATTCAAGCAGAAACAACCAGCAAGTCAGTTTTTTATCAGAGACTCCTCTTAATATCACAAAAGAATACTCGTCTGATTACTTCTAGAGTTTGAAGAAAAATAATTTATCGGAACTTTATCACATTATACCGAAGTTCAATAAATGTTGTGTTCCCCATATTTGGCTAAAAACTGCCGGGGAAGTTCATACTTTTATGTATCCAGACTTCCAGAGTACGATGGCCACACAATTATCAAAACTAAACAGTTGAAACTGACAACTAGGCAGGGAACAAGCGGGTCGGGTTTTCAACACCAACGGGGGAATGGTTTTGATGTCATTATAGATGGTTGGCTGGGCAATAAAAAGCAGCAGGGGGCTTGGTTGTTCAGAATGGTGCGGAGAGAGTACCAGGCAGGAAAAAACGGCGCCGGGCAGCAGCAACTTAATGCCGGCGCGCCACCACGTAATCGGTCAGTTCAAGCAAGGCTTCCTTTTCCGGGCCGTCGGCAAAATCATTCAACCGGGCCTTGGCCTGGCCGCACAGCTGTTCAGCTTGCTGCCAGCAGTAGGCGATGCCGCCGGTCCCTTCGATGATTTGCAGCACCTCGGCGAGGTCAGCTTCGGGCAATTCGGCCTGGCCGATCACGGCGACAATACGCTGCCGGTCCTCATCATTAGCGTTGCGCAGAGCATGAATCAGCGGCAGGGTTACCTTGCCTTCGGCCAAATCATGTCCCCGCGTTTTGCCAAACTCTGCTTCCACGGCCACATAATCAAGGGCATCGTCGATAAGCTGAAAGGCCATACCGAGTTCAGTGCCAAACTGACGCAGTGTCTCGGCCCGGGAGCCATCATCAACCAACAGTGCACCACATCGGCAAGCAGCAGCAAACAGAGCCGCGGTTTTTTTACCGATAATCTCCAGGTAGCTCTGTTCTTTCAAGTCAAGATCAGAGCTGTTGACCAGCTGCTGCATCTCCCCTTCGGCGAGCATAGTTGCCGCTTCGGACAGGGTCTGAAAAACCGGCAGGTTGCCAGTTTCAACAATCATCGAAAAGGACTTAGCAAACAGATAATCGCCAGCCAAAATCGACGCCTGGTTACCCCACACCACATTGGCCGATGGATTACCTCTACGCAGGGTCGCTTTGTCCACCACGTCGTCATGAAGCAGGGTAGCAGTATGAATAAACTCCACCACACTGGCCAAGGGGATATGGTCCGCACCCTGGTAGCCACTGAGCCGTGCGCAGAGCAGCAACAGCATGGGCCGAATGCGCTTGCCGCCACTGGCCAACAGGTATTGCCCCACCCGATTGATCAGGGCCGTTTCAGAGTGCATGCTTTTGTTAAATTGATCCTCGACAGCCGTAAGGTCATCGCGAAGCAACTGCAGGGCCTTTTCCATAAACTGTTTGTTTCTCCCTAGCCAAGAGATAAGACATTAATTCGCCGACCCAAGGTTTTATAGGCCAATGAATGATGATAACAAATCAAGTTGATAAATTTTACAGACTTTTCTACAAGGAACTATTGACAAAATACCGCCCATCCTAAGAATTCCGGCCAACCTTGTCAAAGCATTTCTCCCGCTGCAAAATTACGAACCTTGCATTGGGAAAAGACAAGGTTTAGGGTTGAAGTTATAATATCATTGTGGTGAGCATTTAAAGCGCAACAGGAAAAAGAAAGGGCTATAAAAAATGAACAGACTACGCTCGTGTATGGTGTTGGGCCTGTGCACCCTTTTGTTTTGGACGATAACACCTTCAGCCGAAGCGGGTTGGGGGAGCCTGTTCGAAGGGGTAAAAGGCCTGATCAGTGGTGGCAGCCTGAACAATGAGGACATTATCGCGGGGCTTAAAGAGGCCCTGCGCATTGGCGCCGACAACAGCGTGAGCCAGGTTGGGCAGAACGGCGGCTACCTAAATAACCCGGATATTCGCATCCCTTTGCCGGCCCCACTGGCCAAAACTGAAAAGCTACTGCGCTTCGCAGGCTACGGCGATCAGGTCGATGCCTTTGAAACGAGCATAAACCGAGCCGCGGAGCAAGCCGCCCCCCAGGCTAAGGAGATCTTTTGGCAATCGATCAGCGACATGACTCTTGACGATGCGCGGCAGATCCTTAACGGCGGCAACACCGCCGCCACCGACTACTTTGCCGAGCATACCCGACCGAAGCTGGTGGAACTCTTCAGCCCCGTCGTCCACGACTCCCTGGCCACGGTAGGCGCTACCCGTAAATTCCAGGATCTTGACACGACCATCAGGAGTTTGCCCATGGGTGAGAGTCTGAGTTTTGATCTGGACCAATATGTTACCGACGGCGCCCTGGAAGGGTTGTTCCTTATCCTCGGCGAAGAAGAACGTAAAATCCGCGAAAATCCGGCGGCTCGCACCACCGAGCTGCTGCAGAAGGTGTTTGGCGCGGCCAAGTGACAGATGGCTGAAAATCACCTTGTGGACCATTTGCACAAAAAGACCCAGTCTGAATAGGAGGCTGGGTCTTTTTGTGTGCTCATCGAGGGTCGTATCTTCTTAAGGCATGACAGGTGTCTACCGCTGGGGGACAGCCCAACAACTTCGGAATTATTATTGTTGGATCGACAAAACCGGGGGGTCTCGGCATTACACTTTGGCGTTGGCTAAGGACCGTGCCCGGCGAAGTTAAAGTTACCGCTGTTATGTTTATTGTAATTTCTCAACATAACCCTTGTTATGGTAAAAAGACTTACCTCAATCGGTGGAGTAAATTTCATGCCCCTCCTTCACACTAAAAGAATATCTTTTCTACTGCTGCTCATCGCCTGCACACTGCCGGGCGTCACCACCGTATATGCCTTGGTAGCCGGAATTCTCTTTAGCTTACTGTTTGAGAACCCCTGGCCACAACAGACTTCTATCTGGAGCAAGAACCTGCTTCAGGTCTCGGTAGTGGGACTAGGTTTCGGACTGAGCGTCGGCGAAGTATGGCAGGTAGGTAAAAGCTCCGTGGTTTATACAGTGGTAGGCATCGTCTTAACTCTGGCCATGGGAACTTTTCTCGGTCGCTTGTTTCGTGCGGGCTCTAAGACCTCAACCCTAATCGCTTTTGGAACAGCCATATGCGGAGGTAGTGCGATTGCTGCCATGTCGCCGGTGATCGGTTCCGATGATGACGAAACAGCCGTGGCCCTCGCCACCGTCTTCACCCTCAATGCCGTGGCGCTGGTGCTTTTTCCCCTAGCCGGTCATTTCTTTGATCTCAGTCAGCACCAATTCGGCCTTTGGGCTGCCCTGGCCATCCATGACACCAGTAGCGTCGTCGGAGCCGCCTCCAGCTTCGGGTCCGAAGCCCTTTCCGTAGCAACCACCGTCAAGCTCGTCAGGGCCATGTGGATTGCCCCCGTAGTCATTATCTTCGCTCTACTTTTGAAATCCGAACAAAAAGCGAAATTTCCTCTATTTATCCTCGGCTTCATCATTGCGGCAACACTTGCTTCACTCTTACCGCAATACGAAGGATTTTGGAGCATTCTGTCGAAGGCCGCCCGTCAGAGCCTGATGGTCACCCTGTTTCTGATTGGCGCTGGCCTCAGTAAAAAGGTTCTCAAGGATGTCGGATTTCGTCCGATGCTACAGGGTGTAACCCTCTGGGTTTTTGTCAGCGGCCTGACTTTGATCGCCCTCCTTAAAGGCTGGATAAGCTGAAGACCTTAAAGGTAAACTCCGATCTTTAGCTATTTTTCATAGTCAATGTAAGCCCAAGAAAAAGATGACGACTTTGTGTGGAGCGGCTAAGGTTAAGGCTGCGAGTCTAGCCACGTTTACGAGGAACGAACCTGCCGTCGGAGGGGGAACTAAGAAATACCCGTTTAAGGAAGTTCAATGAGAGAGGATCCATTCGATTCCAAGGCATCAAGAGCATTAGTCGCGCCAATGGGCAATAATTTAGGAATAGGTTGCCTGGCAGGCCGACTGTTGTGATGTACATCAGAAAAGTCATGCCGGGAACGTAAGTACCGAGAAAAGTCCATAGCAGATAGGCGAGGCGGACCTGCACCGGGAATGGGTCAATGCGGAAGCGGAAAAGCCAAAGAAAAAGAAGAGAGTGTAGGCCAGAAAGGATCACCACCCAATGATAAAAAGATCGATCAAAAAGGCCACCTAGCAGAAGGAGCCAAGTGATCAGCCAGAGCCACCAGATTAGGCGTTTCTTGGTTGGTTCGGCTATATGCTGCCAAGGTATATTGGATGTAGTAGTCATGAGCCCAAGCCAAGTAGAGACCAGCAGAGACGGTACAATCAGATTCTCGGGCGCAGCTTAGCCTGAATCAATTAATCTGCCAACCGGAAAACAGCTCATCTGTGTCGGTTCATTGTCCCGGCAGTCCATTCGTTTTGATTCCAGGTCATCCTGTATATTTAGTCACCCTAACAATAAACCAGCACCAAATATTTTAAGGAAATATGACCGGCCAGAGTTAGATTATCCAAATACCTACAATGCAAACCTTCAAAGTGAGGCCAAAACGATGAACGCAGGTTCATCTTGCAAGCAATTCAGGTAGTACGATTAGCCCTAAATCATTAAATGGGCCGGATTCGCTTAAAACGGTGAGCATTGTCCAACTTAATAGGGCTTGCGGCGTTCCCATGGTTAGCCTTGCTCCATTTAGTGAATTGGTCATAATGATCCATGGGATTTGCCTTTTCTGGGCTACTTTCTTATCGGATAGCCGAGCGCAGATAACGCAATAATTGCCGTTTATCCCATGCTGCCAAGACTGGCAAAGGAGACCAGGCGAATTAAGTCGATGCCAGCCGTATCTCCCCGAACCATCAGTCGCGTGTGCCCCTGCAGGCCGAATCCGGAATCTTGCAAAACTTGCGGCGGTAGGGCGCCAGTTCGTAGATCAACAACCAACTCCTCCTCGGAATATGCCTCCGCAACGGCCAGATCCAGCAACTGGCGCTGTTCTTTGCTTCCATTATCGGTGAACCAAGGACCGAGAATCTGCAACTCCGATCCGCGCTGCAACAGGGCTATGGTCGCACCACAACGGAGCAGCCTTCCTTTGGGCAGCAGATAGTTCAACAATGCACGCTGTTCTCCCCACGCCGCCTGATCAGCATCCTGCAGGGCTGCATTTGCATGATTTGGGTCATCATCTATCGGCAAGGAATCGGCGCTCCTTGCGTCAGACCCCTTTGGCAGAACCCAGCGTTCCACCTGGCCGATGGTTTCAAAACCTCGGCGCTGGTAGAGAGGAAAGCCGGCTTCCGAGGCGGTCAGCCAGATGGAGCGCGTACTTTGCTGTTCCAAAAGTAGAATAGCCTGGTCAAGAAGTAGCCGGCCATAACCCCGCCCACGCCAGGCCCACGCCAGGCCCACGCCAGGCCTGCGGCACGATGAGGTTGCCGATCCAAGAGCTGGCACCGTGGTTCGCTAGAGTAACTAGTCCGACAAAAAGTCCCCCGCAGCGCAGCGCCAAGGCACTGTCCGCAAGGGGACCGTGAAATAGTTCTATTTCGGTGACAGGAACACGCCAGCCCTCCCCTGCGGCCGCAATCAGAAACTCCCGCCAGTCATCACCTCCTGGCCTAACAAATTCTAGAGTACTATCCATCGACTTTCACCCGTCAAGGCCGGAGTTCAGAGTATTCCCCCTCAGTCCACATCCCGACCGAACTGATGAAACTCTTCCATATTACTGAATTCACTAGTGGCAAGGTACTGATTAGGGGCATTGATAAAGTCATAAACACTTTGAAAATTCTCAACGTGTCGGTTTTCTTCTTCAGCGATAATCTGCAATATCTTTTTCATTGTTCCGGAACGGGTTTTCCCCAGCATATTTTGAAAGCACTGAACCTCTGCTGTTTCCAGTGCAAGAGCATCGCGATAGGCCTGTTCCAGGCCGCCTCCATTCTCGTCTGTCACGGCACTCTTGGCAGAGACCATCCGCCAAGGACTGCAATTTTCGGCCATGACCTGATCGGATGAATCCTCGGTGGTTTCTTCCACTGAAGACATGCTTTGAATAAAGCCTAATCGTTCTTTATGGTCGGAAGCCAGATCGGCAAATAAGCGCTTGTATCTCATATCGGAGGCGCTACGGGATTGTTTCTGGTAAAACTCCGTCGCGTCCTGTTCCATCTGCAGGGCAAAATTGAAAAGATTCATGTTTTGCTCCTTTCGTTTTGGGAACCTGGGTAGCCCCTGGCCCCCTGTAACGATTATTTTAACACGACCGGCAAATTCAGGTCAGGCCACCTTGGGTAGATCTTGGCAAAGGCTAAGCAGTTCCCCGTCGCCGATGGGACTCTTGCAGAGCTGGGAGCGCTGACGTACCTGATCCAGCAAGACCGGCAAGGCTAATTCTTCCGGCTCGATACCGAGCTGGCGAATGCGGGCGATAAGAGCTCGGGTGCCGGAGTGCTTGCCCAGTACCAGGTAGCGGGATAAGCCCACCTCCTGCGGATCGAAGACTTCGTAGTTGCGTGGATTCTTCAGTACCCCGTCGACGTGCAGCCCCGATTCGTGAGAAAAAACCTTTTCGCCGACGATGGCCTTCCACTCGGGCACCGGCCGGCAGCTGGCCTGGCCAACGTAGCGAGAGATCTCGACGAAGCGGCTGCTGTCGATGGCGCAGTCGACGCCACAGGCGTGCTTAAGGGCCATGACCACCTCTTCTAGGGCGGCGTTACCGGCCCGCTCGCCCAGGCCATTGACGGTGGTATTGACGAAACGAGCGCCGGCCTTGATGCCGGCGATGGCGTTAGCGGTGGCCATGCCGAGGTCGTTGTGAGTGTGCACCTCGATGGGCAGTTCGGAGTGCTGTACCAGATAGCCCACCTTGTCGAAGGTGGTGAAGGGATCGAGCAGGCCTAGGGTGTCGCAAAAGCGGAAACGGTCGGCCCCCATGTCATGAGCGATCTCCATCAGCTCAAGCAGAAAATCGCTATCGGCCCGACTCGAATCTTCGCCGCCGACCGATACGTAAAGATCGTGCTCCTTGGCGAAACCGAGAGCCGTTTTGAGCTGTTCCCGAACCCAGTGGCGATCCTTGCGCAGCTTTTGTTGAATATGGATATCCGAGACGCACAGAGAGATATCGACGGCCTGAACGCCGCAGGCCAAAGACGCTTGCAGATCGGAGGTCAGCGCCCGATTCCAGGTGATGAGCCGGGCGTTAAGATCCATCTCTACCAGGGCTCGCACCGCCGCCTGCTCTTCCTGGCCCATGGCGGGAATGCCGCACTCCAATTCATGCACCCCCATCTCGTCGAGGGTGCGGGCGATGGTCTTTTTTTCCTCCAGCGTGAAGACCACCCCGGCGGTCTGTTCACCGTCGCGCAGGGTGGTATCGTCAATGACGACGCTCGGCAACTTATCTTCGTTCATCATTCACCTCAATCGACCTGCGAATAAACGTAAAAACCCCGGCAGTCTCAACAACCCCGGGGCTGCATTGCCCGATTCACCGCGCCATTGCGGTTACTGGAAATTTCGTTTAACCCTAGTTTCTGATTGAGCAATTCTCGTACCAGAAGAAAATCCCCGCATTTACTATCAGCTATTTAAAAACAAACCATTTCTCTGCTGCAAATTTAAGCATTCGGCTCATTGAATGCACTCACTCAAGGCAGTCGTGTCTGTCAAGCTAAGCAACAAGAGACCATGGTTGACCAGCGGTAGAGGAAGAATCACTGCCGGGAACAACTCGTACCCGCCCGACCATAACCAAAGCGGCGCAAGGTCATCTCGCTGAACAGCAGCACCACATAGGACAGGGCGATAGACACCAGGCATAGGGTCAAGGCCCGCGTCTCGCCTCCCGGTGAATTGGAATAATCGTAGATCGCCAAAGGGATGGTCTGGGTCACGCCGGGGATGTTACCGGCCAAAATAATGGTGGCGCCAAATTCGCCAAGGCTGCGGGCAAAAGCCAGAGTCGCCCCCGCTAGCATCGACGGCAAGGACAGGGGCAATACGATGGTCAGCAGGGTGTCGTGCCAGGTCGCACCCAAGGTACGGGAGGCATGCAGTAGATGGGGATCGATCTGTTCCATGCCCAGCCGAATAGCCCGCACCATCAGCGGCAGGCCGATCAAAGCGGAGGCGACCACCGCAGCCTTCCAGGTAAAGACGATCTGAATCCCCATTTGATCCAGAAGGCCACCGAGCCAGCCCTGACGGCCGAGGAGCAACAGCAACAGATAACCGACCACTACCGGCGGCAGCACCAGCGGCAGGTTAATCAGTCCGTCGAGCAGGGGCTTGCCCGGCAGGCGGCTGAACACCAGCAACCAGGCCAGGCCGAAGCCGACCGGCAGGGCGACCAGGGTGGCTACCGTGGCGACTCGGGCCGACAGCCACAGGGCTTGATAATCACTGGGGGATAGTTCCAACATGGTTACGAGGTTCCTTTTTGTTGCACTGCGTTGGCGGACAGATTTGAGGGTGGCTGTTTAGTTTTAAGATCAGAACCGGCGGGTCGCGTCCCGCCAGACGCCCTACTTTTTGTCCAAGCCAACAAAAAGTAGGCAAAAAATGGCTGCCACTGCGTGGAGCATGCTGTCTCGCAGGTAAGGAGAAGGCTAAGATCCCTTGAGTCATCTCACAGCGATGGCAATTTCTTTGGGCGGCCCCTCTTCCTACAATTGGTTGCTAAAACTCGCAGACCACCTCTCTTGCACAAAGTGAACGAAGTTGCTGTTGGGTTTAAAACCAACAACGCGTTTGCAATTCCGTTGCTCCACCTCCTGTCGTCCCACGCCTGCAAGCTGATCCAATGGCAGGTGAGTTGCTGACAAAGCGGCTTCGCTTCTTAGAGCTCTACGCAGGGAGATAGACGCTACAACTTCCGCGACAGAAGTCCGGCGACAGCCAGGCCCTTGCTTTGGTTACTTTCTTTGGGTCCAGCAAAGAAAGTAACCCGGCTGCCGGCCGGGACCGGCGAAGTTGACGTTAATCACTCTTGCCTGTCTCATCTAAAAACCTATTCCACCGTCACAAAACCATGTCGCTGAAAAATCTCCTTGGCAGCCTCACTGTGCAGAAATTTTATAAACACCTTCGCCTCTTCCTTATCCGCACCGGCTACCGTCAGGCCCATGGGATACGTGACACGTGGATAGAGCTCCTGAGGTACCTCCAGCAGTATTTTTGCCTGACTGGCCAATAGAGCATCGGTAGCATAGACGAAGGCGGCATCGACCTCACCGCGATCGGCATAAAGCAACGCTTGGCGTACATCCTTAGCCATAATCAGCTTGCCGTCTGCCAGCAGCAGCTGATAGAGACCGATCTTATCCAGAGCCTGCTGAGCATAGCGCCCAGCTGGAGAGCTCTGCGGGCTGCAAAGTGCGATGCGAGGCAACTCAGATAGATCCTGTAGCTCTTTAATCGACACCGTAGTGAAACCTACCAACACCAACCGATTGTGGGCCAGGGTCGTCACCTTAGCCGCAGGGACAATGCCTCGCTCAACCACATAGTCCATCCACTTGGGATTAGCGGAAATGTAAATATCGGCAGGAGCTCCAGCGACAAGCTGCTTAGCTAACGATCCTGAGGAGGCGAAATTAGGCACCAACCGAGCCTGCGGATGTTTCTCAACAAAGGCTGCCCCTACCTCGCTCATCACGCCGGTCATACTGGCAGCAACGGAAAGGCGCAGTTCGCCCGCCCACAGCATACAAGGGAACAGGAGTAGCAAAGATAGACCAAACAGAGTACGGACTATTTTCTTATGAGTTTTCATATTCAAACTCCTTTGGGCTAGTACTAAAAAAGGCATTTTTTTAAAGTAGCCGCCGAAAAGCCACCGCCTTGATCGCGGCAAACACCTTGGACCCTTCCTTTAGCTCCAACTCCGCAGCGGCTTCCCGTACCACCTGGGCCACCAAACGCTGCCCCCCGCAATCGAGCACCACACCCACACCATTGCCGCAAGGGGTCAGTTCGACCAGGGTCGCCTCCAGCAGGTTGCGCGACGAAAGCGCCTGCGGATGGCGCTTAAACAGCAGAATGTCCTTGCTGGCCAGACCGAACAGGCCAGGACCGCTCGATTCTTTACCCGACACGATCAGCTCGGTAGCTCCCCAACGATAGGCCAGCAGGTCGCCAACCTCTCGAGAAGGACCGAGTTGCAGATGATTGAGATAGCCCGACTCACAATGGGCCAGGCGCTCACGGGCCATGGTCTCGGCATCTGTTATGGCCTGGAGGCGACCATTTTGGAATATCAGCACTTGATCCGTAAGCAACCGCATCTCGCTGAGGGAATGAGAGATGTAGAGATAGGGGATGTCAAACCGGCGCAGGGTCTTGCGTAAAAAAGGAATGATCTGTTCTTTGAGGCCGTAATCCAGAGCACTTAACGGTTCGTCCAAGATCAACAGGTCGGGGGCGGCCAGCAGGGCCCTCCCCAGGGCAATTCGTTGCCGCTCGCCGCCAGAGAGGGCCGCCACGCTGCGCGACAACAGAGGTTCGATACCCAGGGCACTGACAACATCAGCCAGAGCCAGCTTGCGGCGTTTTGGGGAAGAACGACGATAACCATAGAGCAGATTGCGCCGCACATTGAGATGGGGAAAAAGATGCGCGTGCTGAAACACCACCGCCACCCGCCGCTGTTCTGGCGGCAGGCTGATTTTGCTGCGACTATCGTGCAAGGTCCTTCCATCCAGACAGATCGATCCCACATCGGGCGGCAACAATCCGGCCAGCAAGTTAACCAGAGTCGACTTGCCGCTACCGGACGGACCAAAGATCCCAGTGCGGCGCCCCTGCACAGAGAAGGCGGCGGCGAACTCAAAAGAACCAAGCCGCAGATTAAGATCGACATCGAGTTGCATGCTTTTCACCTGAAGGGACAATGGACAAACTGGATCGCAGGCTGCAAAACCAATTCAGCCTGCGGTATAAGATTCGAGATGGACAACTGAAACTTAAGGGACACTGCGCTTAACCGGAACAGCGAAGCTTAGCGGAAACCTCAGCTGGCGCCTTCAGCGAACACAGATCGAGGTCTTGGCCGATAAGACCAGCAGCATCGGCGCGGCACTGACCGCAGTGGCGAGCCTGGGCCAGAATCGATTCCGCCTGATTGCGCACCAACTCCATGACCAGATCCGAAGGTCGCTCCCGGTCGTGGAAGATACCCTGGGGAATCAGCGGTACAATGTTCATCATGCTGGCGCCGAGCTTGCGGGCGGCTACCGCCAAAGGTAAGGTTTCGTGATCGTTGACGCCGGGGATATAAACGGAATTGACCTTGACCAACATACCCGCAGCCACAGCCGCTTCGACGCCGGTCATCTGCCGTTCGAGAAGGATTTCCGCTCCAGCTTCACCGGTCAGGCGTTGACCATCGGCTCGCACCCACTCGTAGACCTTGGCGCCCACTTCCGGTGTCAGGGCATTCATTGTTACCGTAACGCTATGCACTCCCAATTCCTTGAGTTCGTCGATGCGCCCCGGCAACAACATACCGTTGGTAGATAGGCAAAGCATCAGCTGGGGAAAATGTTTTTTCACCAGACGAAAAGTTTCCAAAGTATTCTCGTTGGCCAGAGGATCGCCAGGACCGGCGATCCCCACCACCCGCATGTTTTTGCCGCCGATCGGGTGGGACATGACCAGCCGTAGTCGATCAAGGGCTTCGCTCGGTGACAGCACCCGGCTGGTGACGCCAGGGCGATTTTCGTTGGCGCAGTCGAATTTGCGCTCGCAAAAACCGCACTTGATATTGCAGCCAGGTGCTACGGGCAAGTGAATGCGGCCAGCCTTCTTATGATCTCCGCCAAAGCAGGGATGGCCTGACTGATTGTTGGGATGACCTGCCTGATTGCTGGAATGGGAGCAACTGCTTGCTGACATGGTTGTACTCCTTTGTTGAGGCTAAAAAACAGAAAAGCCCCCCAGGGATATCCCTGTGGGGCTTCATTGCCATTATTCTTCGCAGCACTCCGTTGTGCCTGTCAGTCACTAAGTAGCGTTCAGCTTGTCTTTATGCTTCGAAAAAGTGGGTTGGAGCCTGAAAAACCTCCAACCCTATGGAAAGGAGCGAAACTTTTTCGAAATTTGCCTGACGCCTGTTGTTGATAGTATTTAGTGCATAGCCCGTGCCAGCAAAAACCAGTAAAAAAAGGGCAGGCAGCCTCTTTTTGAGGTCCGCCTGCCCATGCCATTGGCAATTGCAGATCCGGAAGGTCTTTTTTTACGCACCGGCCAAGCCCCTCCTGGTGAGGCCCGTCAACATCCCCCCGCGGAGAGCAGCACAAAAGCCTTGTTCAGCGCATCGTCCACCGCCCCTTGAGCGGTAAAGGCCTGAATGCCCACCTCGGCCAGGGCCATACGCGGCAGATCACCGATCTGCTCACAGACCACGGCTCGACAGCCGCTCAAAGCCTCGGCAATGGCGGAAAAACGCTTCTTATGAAAAGTGTGATTGGGATCGCTGGAGCAATATTGCGCTACGGCCACCTCTTTCACCAGACGAGTCGACCCAGCGTCAATCTCGAAAAGAGCAAAAACAGAGGCCTTTCCAAAATGAAGGTCAACGTTCCTTTGGTCACTGGTAGCAACAGCAATAAGCATCAAGGGCTCCTTTTTGGGATAAGCGCCGCAGCTTTGCGGCGTTTATCGGTAAGGCTCAGACTTCCAGAGGCGCGAAAGAAAACGCTTTTTTCGGACAGGTTACGCCACAAGCGGCACAGCCGATACATTTGCCAGCCTCAGCCACATACATGAACATGCGAGCCGAATCCTCTTCGTCAATCTCCTTAAAGCCGAGGACCTTGCGGGAGCAGCCCTTGTAGCAACGCCCGCAGCCAATACATTTTTCTTCATCGATAGCCTCGACGAAGGTCGGGGTCCAGTCACTGCCATTTTTGGTTTTAGCGGTGTAATACGCCATAATCATCTCTCCTTGTACGATTTATCGATGGAAGTTTGCGGGTGAGTTTAACTCTATCTGGTCGTGTCATGCTGTCGCAGAGACATCCGTCAGGAGGCTGGGAGAACTTTGGGGGTAAGTGCAGTCCATAAATAGAGCCTAACGGTCACTTGCGATAGATTATGAATTATCGAGTCATAGGTTACGCAGGACGCTCGTCTTTGAGCATGGCTTTGCGCAGCCAGGGAGGCGGATTGCTCTGCAGCACCTGCTGCAGCTTCTCGACAACCTGAGAAATTGTTTCCTCCCCCTTGCTCTTAAGCGGGTGGATCTTCTGTGCTACCAGCTTAGCTGCTGCCGGGCCGCCAATTTGATTGACATAAACAATGGAGCAATCCATCAAAGCATCGACCCGAGTCTGGATTTTATCTTCAACACCGTCCCCGGTGGCCTCAACTTGCACCATGCCTGAAAACCGGGCCTGATCCATCTGCACTTCCCATATGGCGAATTTATCCGCCCAGCCAAAGTGCTGGTCGATGTGATGATTGTCGCTGCTGGCGAAGGCTACTTTCATGACAAATCCTTTCTTGACCGGATCATTCACCACGGTCAGTCGTCGCGTCAGTGCCACGGTTAATCCTCCCGCGGGTCAAAGATCCAGCCCCTGCCTGGTTCCGTTTTGAGGTGGATCGACGACAATTTCGACCGGCAGGGGAAAGCATCCTCCTTTCCCCTGCCGATACGATGTCATCCAACACTTAGCGCATAATCTCGAAGTTACGGTCCTCACAAGTGGCATCGACCTGATCGAGGAGAGTATTAACAGTCCAGGTCAGCAGGTTCATCGTACCCTGGTAACCGACCGTGGGGTAGCGGTGCAGGTTGACCCGGTCGATAATCGGGTAACCGGCTCGAATCAACGGAATGCCCAGGTCGCGAGTGATGAACTTGCCATGGCAGTTGCCGATCATTGCATCGACAGGATCGGTGGCACACAGGCTGCGCAGGTGCCACAGGTCCTTGTTGATCCAGATGTTGCAATCGGCACCGTAAGGCGAGGTGTCGAGCAGGGCCTGCAGCGTCTTGGCGAACTTCTTGTTCGAACGGCTGCAAAGAATGTGATAGGGCTTGGCGCCCATCTCGAGCAGGAAAGAAACCATGCCGAGCAACCAGTCGGGATCCCCGTAGATGGCGAACTTTTTATTATGCAGATACTGGTGCGCATCGGTCATGGCGTCCACCACCCGGCCACGCTCGGCGATCAACTCTTCAGGCACCGGCTTGTCAAACAGCTCGGAGATCTTCAGCAGCAGCTCATCGGTCTTCTTGACGCCGATGGGCATAGAGAGCGTTTCGACCGGAGCATCGGTGTTTTGAGCCATCCATTTTGTGGTGAGTTTGGTGGCGTAACTCTGCAGGGCGATGGTGGCCTGAGAGTTGAGCACGTCGGCGGTTTCGTCCAGCGGCGTACCACCAGGGAACGGATGGTAAGTACCGGTCAGAGGCGAATCAAAGGTTTCGGAGATATCCGCCAGCATTGTGCAAGGGATATCAAAAGCCTTCATAATCCGCTTATATTCACGGTAGTTGCCGGTGCAGGTGTCAAATCCCGGGATCAGATTGAGCCGTCCGTTGTTCTTACCTTCGACCCGTTTGCCGCCGCCCAAGCACTCGACAATGGACTTGAGCATGGGATCGTAGCCCTGGACGTGGCTGCCGTTGAAGCTCGGCGTATTGGCGTAGGGCACCGGGTAATCCTGGGGAATGATCTCTTCGTTCCGGGCGTTCTGGATGTACGAGTTGAGGTCGTCGCCGATAACCTCGGGCATGCAAGAGGTGAAGACTGCGATCATCTTCGGCTTGTAGAGAGCATAGGCATTCTCCAGACCTTCGTGCAGGTTGTTCTGGCCGCCGAAAACGGCGCCGTCTTCGGTCATGGCATCGGAAACCGCCGGGGCCGGCTCACGAAAGTGACGATTTAAGGAACTACGGTAGTAAGAAGCGCAGCCCTGGGAGCCGTGGACAAAGGGCAAGGTACTTTCAAAACCGTGAGCCACCAGCTGGGCGCCGAGGGGCTGGCAGGCATGGGCCGGATTGACCACCAACGCCTCGCGGGCCAGGTTCTTTTCTTTATATTCTTCGGTATTGATCCATGCCTTGATCCGATCCACCTCTTCGGTAGTGATCTCGGTCACTTTTTTTATTGCGCACTGTTCACTCATGATCATACTCCTATGTGAAGCGAGGTCGTGAATAACGGAGGGGTCGGTGTTCTATGCTACCTATGAAACCAGCTCTCCATCCACACTCTGTATTATTAAAAGGGTGCCTTGACCAGGCCCCAGGTCGGGCTGTTGATGGCCATATCCATATCCCGGGCAAAGATCGGAAAGCCGTCATAGGCATGATAGGGGCCTGAGTAATCCCAGCTGTGCATCTGACGGAAAGGAATGCCGGCCTTCTGGAAGACGTACTTTTCCTTAACGCCACTGGCTACCAGGTCGGGACGGAATTCCTCCACCCACTTTTCCAGTTCGAGTTCGGAGGCATCGTCAAAGACCAGGGTGCCCTTGTCCAATTCCGGGTAGGTCCGCTCGTAGTCGTCGTTGTGGGCGAACTCGTAACCGGAAGCCACGACCTTCATGCCCAAGTCTTCGTAGGCACCGATGGTATGACGGGGACGCAGGCCGCCAACAAAAATCAGAAGCCGCTTACCTTCGAGACGGGGACGGTACTCGTCGATCACCCGTTGCATCGGCGCGGTGTACTTGGCGATCACCTTCTCGGCGTTCTCCTGAATCTGCTCGTCGAACTGAGCGGCAATTTCCCGCAGACTTTCGGCGATTTTGGTCGGGCCGAAGAAATTGAACTCCATCCAGGGGATACCGTATTTCTCTTCCATGACCTTGGCCATGTAGTTCATCGAACGGTAGCAGTGAATCAGATTGAGTTTGACCTGATGGGTCGCAGCGATGTGCTCGATCTGGCCGTCGCCGGTCCACACGGCCTTAACAGTGAGGCCCATTTCTTCCAGGACCTTTTTCGAGGCCCAGGCGTCGCCGCCGATGTTGTAGTCACCAATAATGGCCACATCGTATTTACCGATCGGCTCGGAGAACTCCCGGGTGCCGATGATGTGGTCGCGAATGGTATCGTTGGAGATGTGATGGCCGAGGGACTGGCTGACGCCGCGGAAACCTTCGCAGTTACAAGGCACCACCGGGATGTCCAATTCCTCGGCAGACTTCTTGGCCACGGCGTTGATGTCGTCGCCGATGAGGCCGACGGGACATTCGGAGAGAACCGAGATGCCCTTGGTCAGCGGAAACAGCTCCTTCGCTTCGCGGCACAGCACCTCAAGTTTCTTATCGCCGCCGTAGACGATGTCCTTCTCCTGAAAGTCGGAGGTGAACTGCATGGCGCTGAACACGTCGACGCCCATGGTACCTTCGACCAGATTGCGGCGAGTGCCCCAGCTGTAGTAACCGCAGCCGATGGGACCGTGGGAGACATGAACCATGTCGCGAATCGGTCCCCAGACCACCCCTTTGGCTCCGGCATAGGCGCAGCCGCGAGCACTCATCACCCCGGGCACGGTCTTGCGGTTGGAACGGATCGCACAGCCGGCATCCTCCGGGTCGTTGGCGGACATGTGGGGCGCACGCTTTGCACGGGCTTTTTCAGGATAAATCGCGAGAGTTTCTTCCACTATTTCTTGAGTTTTTTCCTTGGTTATACCCTCTAACGGGTTGTTTTTATTAGTTTCTTCCATTGTTTTTCTCTCCTCACTAAAGTACATACAGTTAGAGGGCAAAGCGAACAAGTGTCACTAGATCACCCTGCCCCCTGCTTACCTGACTTTTTATGCGCCTTCGACCTTGCCGATGATTTCTTCGTCATCTTCTTCCATGATGCCAAATTCCATCAACAAACCTTCCAGTTCATCCATAGTCAGAGGAGTGGGGATGACAAACTTCTTGTTTTCACTTATTTTAAGGGCCAAATCCCGATATTCTTGAGCCTGCTTATGCTCTGGGGAGTATTCGATAACCGTCATCCGCCGCAGTTCAGCGCGCTGTACCTGATTGTCACGGGGTACGAAGTGGATCATCTGGGTACCGAGCTTGGCGGCCAACGCTTCGATCAGTTCTGCTTCCTTATCGGTTTCACGGGAGTTGCAGATCAAACCGGCGAGGCGCACGCTGCCCGACGCGGCGTACTTGACGATACCTTTGCAGATGTTGTTAGCCGCATACATGGCCATCATTTCACCGGAAACCACGATGTAGATTTCCTGGGCCTTGTTTTCACGAATCGGCATGGCGAAACCGCCGCAGACAACGTCGCCAAGGACGTCGTAGAAGACGTAGTCGAGGTCAGGGGTGTAGGCGCCTTCTTCTTCTAAGAAGTTGATGGCGGTGATAACCCCGCGTCCGGCGCAACCCACACCCGGCTCCGGTCCACCGGATTCCACACAGTTAATGCCTGCATAGCCGGTTCTCATTACATCTTCGAGCTCCAGGTCCTCAACGGTACCGAGCTCACGAACCTTGTCCATGACCGTGTCCTGAGCTTTAGCGTGGAGGATCAGGCGGGTAGAGTCGGCCTTGGGGTCACAACCGATGATCAAAATTTTCTTACCCAAGGAAGCCAGGCCGGCAACGGTATTCTGAGTGGTGGTCGATTTGCCAATGCCGCCTTTGCCGTAAATTGCGATTTGTCTCAGTTTCTTTGCCATGATGTGACTCCTTTTAATGCGATGTTGAATTTTTGGCAGGCCCACCGGTTCCTGATAATCGGCTCCGGCCTGTCGCCTGAATAAATATATGTTGTACGTTGAATAGAAAAACCCCATCCGGACCATCCGGATGGGGCACCTTTACCCCGAAAACGCCGCCTTGGCGTTTATCGAAAACATTCTTATTACAAACAAAACACAAAAAGCCCAGCGGAGGGATTTTTCCCCCGGTGGGCTTCGTTGCCGTAAATGCCTGGTCACTCCATCGTGCCTGACATTTGCCTTCTTCAGACTGCAGGACATATGCCAGAATGAAAAACTTTTTTCAAGTCATTGTTTTTACTGAACTTTATATCTGCTGGTCATTTTGTTATGAAACCCGGAGGCTATTATTTGTGCAGAAAACGTGCAGTGATCAGAGGCAGCAAGAAAAAAAATGGGCAGGAGGATTTCCCCCTGCCCGTCTCTCTCGCCGCATCGGACCCTTAGCCTTTATGGGAGGGAACAGACAGCGCCTGCAGCGTTGAATTGTGGAGTGCAGCTCTTCAGTTGTTCGGCCATGTGGCTGTTATCATTGTTTACCAACTCGCTACTTTTCAGCAGGGTCTTGGCATCGACCGCCGAGAGCCGCCTTAACCGTCTTGGTACTTTCGGAAATCTACTGATTATGATCTCATGACGTTCTCGAACTCAACAATATTTCACAATATTTCACAATATTTCTTCCCGAATCTTTGGCCTGATAAAGAGCAAGGTCTGCACGTTTAACCCATGCATCAGAAGTATCATCAACCTGAAGCTCGGCAAGGCCTATACTTACAGTGATACGGCCAACTTTTGGGAAGTCATTGACAGCTATTTTTTTTCTTAACCGTTCAGCCAGTTGCAAGGCGGCGTCTTTCCCTGTCTGAGGCAGCAGAATGGTAAACTCTTCGCCACCCCACCTGGCCACGATGTCCTGCTGACGAACGCTTTCCCGTACAACCCGGACAAGGGCCTTCAAAACCAGGTCACCGACATCATGGCCATAAGTGTCATTTATCTTTTTGAAATTATCGATATCGAGCAGAAACATAGAAAGATGCTCATTATAGCGCATTGCTCTGTCAATATTGGCGCCCAAATACTCATTGAACGCCCTTCGGTTATAAGCACCGGTCAACTCGTCAGTGGTTGAAAGAAGACGCAACTTTTCTTCCACCTTTTCGCGCTCTTTGATTTCATACTTCAATTCATCCCTGGAAGTCATGGTGACTTGCAGATTTTCTACCATGCTGTTCAACGATTTTGCCAGAAACCCAATCTCGTCATTTGCGCGCACTTCGGCCCTCGCATTAAGATGTCCTTCACCAATAGATTGGGCAGTAGTTGCAAGTTCAACTATGGGCCTGGCTGCCCATTTGCCCAAAATCAGAGCTACCGCAGCGGTTAAGAGGGTGAAGGTTATTCCGACAAAAACAATCACTAAAGTTGTTTCATGGGCAGTCTCGGAGACCTCGTTTTCACTACGGGAAACGACCACACTCCAGGCCTCGCCTTTATTGCCTTTAATGTGATCAAGCGATTCCTGTTTGCCTCCAAATCCAAACTGTTCTGATCCCATTGTTATTGGTATAGGAGAATAAGCCACAAACTGTTTTTCATTTTTTTCCGCAATGATTGCGCTGCCACTCTCTTTTTCCCGTAATACCCCAACGAGAGCCTCGTTTACCCTAGCTGTCAGAGGGGTCACACCACGTTCAGACACGATCAATCCACCTGTGCGCACGATTTTCATCCTGCCTGGACTTCGTAGGTCAAACTTCTGGACGACATCGGTCAACGGCCCCATGATATTCACGTTGCTTTTCAATATTCCAATTATCTCGTGTTTATCCCTGATTGGAACAACCACGCCAAGCACATATCCCTGGGCACTAGTATCAAAACCTCGATCATCCAGAAAAATTCTGCCTTGGCCTTCATCATAGCCCGCCAACCACCAATATTTATGGGCATGAGCAAGCGTGGTGAGCTTGCCGGTAGCGGCAATCATGACTCCATAACGGTTGGTTAGAAATATCTCACCATACTCTCCGGGCAAGATAATTTGCTGATGTTTTAGATACTCTGCAACGGGGTTGGTCATGTGAGCCCGGATAAATGGATCGTTAATATCCGCTGTTTCCATCCATTGCTGGTTACGACTATCAATCTCTATTTTTCGTTCAGCATCCGATAATGCGTCAAATTCAGCATTGCTTTTCAGCAAAGCCTTCTTGATAAGCGGTGCAGAAGAAAGAGTTGCAGCAATTGCTGTCTTTTCTTCAAGATGGGATTCCACATGCAAAGCAACCTCTTCAGAGATATGTTCAATTTTTTCCATCTCTTTATCTATGACAACTCTGTGGCTGTATTTTTCATATCCCAATGAAAGAAGAGTCAGGATGACAACTCCGAACAAAGTCATTGTGAAGGTGGCTTTGTATTGTATCTTCAAGGTTCCTCTCTGGTTTTCTTTAAAAAGGCTGTCATATCTGGCACTAATAAAAAAACGGGCAGGAGTCTCCCCTGCCCGTTCTTCTCATCACAACACCATACATCGTATAGAGACGCAGTGAACAACCTTAATTACGTCAAATCATCTAATGCAGTTGTTCCAGCAACTTTTCAAGCTGTTCGGACATGAGGCTGTTATCGTTGTTTACCGACTCGATACTTTCCAGCAGAGTCTTAGCTTCTTCAGCTGTACATTTAACCGCTTCGGCTACTACAGCGAAGCTGCGGCCCTTTTCTCCGGCACGAGCCGCTTCGATGGCAGCATTGATGGCTAACATCTCCAGGTTTAAAGCCACCTGGGTAATCCCGCCCAGAGCACTTTTTATCGTCTTAGTACTCACAATAATCTCTTCACTGATGGTGCCGATCTGATCGGAGACGTGCTTGTTGGTCTTTTTACGGCTTTCATTCAGGACGTTATAAAACATCAGCGACCCTTTGGCGCTGATAAGCTCCGTCTGTGGATTGAGATTCTTTTCTATAATTTCCTGAACCTTAGGGGAGCCCGTCGCCTCGATAATAAAATCCGTGCGGTGGCCCTTGACCGCCGCCACTAAATCGGTCTCCTGCTTGACTCCCCTGGTCTTGGCCTCGACCATGCCTGGCGCCTTTACCTCGCGATCGACCATATAGACAACCTGGACCAGATCACTGTCGGAAAAGATTTTGAGCATCTCCAGTCCACCATGGCCACCACCAACAATCCCCAGGGTCAATTGTTTCTTTTCTTCGTTCGCCATACCTAAAGTACCTCCAATATTTTAGACTGTCTCGATTCTCTGATATCTCGTTTGCTGCCCCATAAAGGAGTCCAAAGGACCCAGTTCTTTGATAAACTGCAGTTTTTATTCCACAATCCATTACAAACTAAAAAAGAGCCCTCAAGGACTCTTGACCAAACAGATTAAGTCGATACTACGGTTAGCGACTGGCGCGCAACAGTTCAGCAGCAATATGCCGATTGTGGGCCTGTTGTTCAAGAACCAAACGATCGATATCGGCAGCAGTCAGAATTTTATTTTCAACAAAGAACTCACCAAGCCGTTTTTGCTGGGAGCGTTGATAGTAAAGCAACGTCTGCAATTGCCGTTCGCTAAGATACTGCAGATGAACGGCTTTTTCTCCGAAACGGCGAAGAGGCCCGCGAGAGGCGAGAACGTTCCGAATCTCCTGGTTATTCAGCCAACCCCAGCGCTGGGCTATATCACCCAGATTAGGACGCTGGCCACGTTGCCAAACCAGGGCCTCAGCTAACTGCCGATAATTGATCAGTCGTTGATAGTAAAGGAACAAGCCGAACTCCAAGGTGCGTCCGGGCAAATGACCACAATAAAGGTGCGGTTGACGAGGCGTAGATCCCCAACCCGGTGCTCGTCGAGCCTGAGACCGTTCTTGTGTGGGACGACTGTTGCGGAAGCCGCCAGGAGGATTAGCGGGTTGAGGTTGGGGCTGAGCCGGCCGTGACGGGGGACGATTACGGCTAGCTATACCCAAGCCGCGCTCTCGCTGTTTAAAGAAGTTTCCAAACAATTCATAGGCTGCCGCCACCTCTTGGAAGAGCCCGGTCTGGCGGCGTTTTTGAGCCGCATCCCCAACAAAAGTATCGGGATGGGTTTCCTTAACCCGCTGGCGATAAGCGATTTTGACTCCGCTCGGCTGCAGGTAGGACAGAAAGTCCAGCGAAAGGTCGACCTCCGCCCCAAACAGGGTACGACAAGCTTTAAAAACTTCGATTTCAGAGAGGATAGCCGACAACTACTGAATTCTCCTGGAAATTACATCCATTGACCACCAAAATACTATCAAAACAACCCAAAGCGGATAGTTGATTTGTTTTTTACCTGTTGCCGACCGCCTTGTCAATACACTGTTCCCTAACCGCACAGAGGGTATCGACATAAAGGCCCCTTCGCGAATCACTTCAACCACCAGCCAGACCAGAATTTAGTGTGGCATGCCACACATGTGGGGACAGAGGCGGTGGGGCATGCCACACCGAAGCCACACGACCAGGGCCCGTGCCACACCTTATTAAGAGGTCCGGAGCAGGCTAAAAACCAGCCACTAAGCCTTTTATTTGACTAGAATATCAGCTAAGCAACTGAACTTATAGGACATTAACATCCGCAACCCATTGCAAGCTGAAAAACCGTACCAACTATAGCTGGTTCGGCACAGTACTTGCCTATTCTGGACAGCAAACATAGTTTTAAAGGAAAGCAATTCTAGTGCTTGCAAAAACCGAGAAAATTTAGTTTATTGTTACGCTGTTTAGATATCGACAACCCATACCCATCTTTTTCGTCTCTATGGTTTTGCAGATTTAATTGCTGGCTACAGCCAAACAAGCTCTTGGCAAAGGAGTCCAAAGTGAAGAATCTGAAAATTTCCCAAAAAATCTTCCTATTGAGTGGAAGTATGCTGTTGGTTTTCACCCTGGTCGCCAGTTGGATGTACCTGGCTGCCAAGGCGAATGTCATTGAAGGCCGTCGCGGCGAAATCAAACACGTGGTTGAAACGGCTTGGGGGGTTCTCGACCACTACGCCAAACAATCGGCACAGGGCCTACTCAGCGAAGAGGAAGCTAAAGACAAGGCAAAGGCCGCGGTGCAAGGCCTGCGCTTTGACGGCAGCAACTACCTATGGATCAACGACTTCCAACCACGCATGATCATGCATCCCCTCGACCCTGAACTAGTCGGCCAGAACCTGGCGGGCAAAAAGGATCTCAATGGCAAAGCCATGTTTTCCGAAATGGCTCAGTTGTGCCGCAAGCAGGGCCAGGGTTTTGTTGAATATTCCTGGCATAAACCGGGCAGCGACAAGGCAGTCGGAAAGATTTCTTATGTTAAGAAATTGCCCCAGTGGGACTGGATCATCGGCGCCGGCGCCTATACTGACGACATTCATGCCGCTCTGAGCAAGATGTTTTATCTGACCTTTGGTTCTCTGGCCGCCCTATTGATAGGCGGCATTCTGCTGACGCTGTACATCGACCGCCTCATCTCAAAACCCATCGCCACCGCCGTTACCGAAATGGAGAAACTCGGCAGCGGCAACTTCAAAGTTCATCTTGACATGGATCGCACCGATGAAGTTGGCCGTCTGGCCGTCGCCATCAACACCACCGTTGATAATCTGCGCGAAATCTTTGTCGGCGTCCGCTCCATGGGTGTCCAGATTGCTTCCAACTCCCTGCGCATGAGCCGGCAGATCGATACCTCGGCACATCACGCCCAAGAACAGAGCGAAATCTCTAACGACATCTTCGCCAGCAGTAAGGAAGCGACCTCTGCTCATGGCGAAATATCCAATAGCACCCAGCGCATCTGCGCTTCGACCAGCAACAACCTGGAGACCGCCAAAGTTTCCTTTCAGGAGCTAATGGATGTCAATGGTCACATGAACTCTATGACCGAAAAGATTGGCAGCTACACGGAGACCATCAACCAGATGGATGCCGAGTCGCAGGAAATCAAAAAAATTGTCACACTGATCAAATCAATTGCTACCCAGACCTCGCTTTTGTCCTTGAATGCTGCCATCGAGGCAGCACGGGCTGGCCAGGCCGGCAAGGGCTTCGCCATCGTCGCCGATGAGGTGAAAAAACTGGCTGAGGAAGTCAACGTGGCCAGCGAAAACATCGCTGAAAAAATCAACACCATGCTGAATCACATTGAGACCTCTATCGAGGAATCCAATGAAGTCAGCCATTTTGCCAAGATTACAAAAACCGCAGTAGCAAAATCCTCCGCTAGTTTCAAGGACATGATCCGCGACTTCGAAAGCAACGACGACCAGTTGCAGGGCATCACGGCATCGGTAGAAGAACTATCCGCTGCCAACGACGAGATCCACGGCAAAGTCACCACCATCAGCGAGGTAAGCCAAGAAGTCTCACAGCTGATGGCCGAAGGACAGCAACTGTCCCAGGGGCTCTATGAAATCACCGAAAGTCTGCTGGAAAACAATGCCAAATTCATCACCGGCACGGGCTATGGCGAGAAGGTGGTTGGCGAGGCAGTGAAACTGCGCCGCAAGGTACGAGACATTCTGCAAGACCTGCACAATCGGGGCACTAACGTGTTCGACCAGAGCTACCAGCCTATCCCTGGCAGCGCCCCTACTAAGTACAAGACCTGCTACGATGACGCTTTTGCCGGGGCTGTACAGGGTCTGACCGACAACCTGATGAATGATCTCAAGAGTTGCAGCTTTGTTCTGTGCGTCGACAGCAACGGTTACGCGCCAACCCACAACGGCATCTATGCGCAGGCGGTAACCGGAAACTCTGAAACCGATCGCATCAACAGCCGCGACAAGCGCATATTCGACGATAAGGCTGGCCTAAAAAGTGCGCAGAATACCAAACCAGTATTACTGCACAGCTACCTACGCGATACCGGTGAGGTACTGAGTGAATTTGCCTTGCCGATCAAGATCGACGGCAAGCATTGGGGCGCATTGCGCGTCGCCCTCGCTCCCGAGGTCATTATGAACTAAAAAGAGTTCGCAACTCTCCTCAGACAAAACCGCCCATCGGCTTCCCGGTGGGCGGTTTTTTTTCATCTATCGCAAACTAGACCTACCTGTGGGGAAGACGTTGTTATTCACTCAACAAGAAGTGGGCTCAGCGAACCAAGACCAAGGAGGGATCGGTCGCAAGGGCAGGAAAATCAATGAGCAGAGCCAGAGGAATGAAGGTATCGGCCTCCCTGAGAGGGGAACCGAGCAGTTGACGATTGAACAGAGCAAGCAGATCGAATTCCTGTGCATAAACGCGACGAAAGGACCACCGAAGCTTATCCAGGCTCAAGGGATCGATACCAGCAAAATTCAAAGAGCAGAAGAGATCGGAAAAACTTTCTCCACTGTCATCAATGTTGGGCAGACCATGGGTGCGACAGAGCATCGGCCGGTGCTCATAAACCAGGCAACTGCCGTCCTCCCCCAATAAGGGACAAGGTGTCAGGTCGTCCTCAGGCATTTTGGTCCACAGGTCATCGGGCAGGTGGTTCAACAGATAAGGCTGACGCAACTCGGGCCAATCGGCCTGCAACTGACGAAGGCGCTTCTCGGCCTTGACCCGAACGATCTCCTGAAGCTCCTGTGGCAAACGCCTGAAGCCGGTCTGCAACAAAAAGGCATCGAGCAGGGTAATATCAAACAGCCCCCGGCAACAGGCCGAGCAACCGACCACACAGTGAATGTGACCTTCACAGGACGCTTGGCAGCGGGAGAACCAATTGTCCACTGAAGTCAGCAACGTCTGGTAATGCCGCACGATGTTCTGGATTTCTGGATTGTCGATCAAACGCTGGTGTCTCCTTGAAGCAGTAGCCGACATGCAAATAGTGTAACTAGCGTACTTTGAGCCGCTTTCACAAAACTTTTCTGCGTAAAGCGGTTGATCCCTTCTTAGGCAAAGTAACACCAGCTAGATATTACAGCAATGCACTAACCAGCGCAAAATCATATGTCCGTCAAAGCGCCTAGCTATGCCTAGAGTTCTTACATACATTATCGAGAATACTCTAGACATGGCGAATACATGCCGTTTTCAGTCACAAGACGACCACCCAAACCTTTAAAAGACCGGCAACGTCAGCGAACAGACCTTACCAGCCTTTTTGTCAAGCTAAGCGCCACAGGGCTTGTATTGCCTCGGCCAAGCTGTGATGGTTTGCTAACTTACGTCTCCCCTTCCAGCTGCGGTATGATACCACTCCGTGAAAGAGACACACAGCTTGCAAATGGGTAGCATTAATTCAGGGCTTCAGACGCTTTCAAATATTGGTCGCACGTTTCGACTTTTAGTGTATCGCCACCGGCCTCCTCTATACAGTTCTGGTACTTTTCTACGAGTCTCAGCCTTTCATTATGGACCTTTCCCTGTGCTTCGAAAGCCTTGTCTTGGGGGCTAGCGCAGCTCAACATTGCTAATGCAACAACAGGCAACAGAAAAACCTGAAGTAGTCTCATGAGTTTCTCCTTTTCGGCTTAGTGATTTGTCAAACCAAACAACCAAACGTATTACCTCCCCCTTGCTTCTATTTCTAACAGTATAGAAGTCTTTTCAAAAAGAACAACTTCCGCAGCCGTTAGTCAGACAATCATGGTCCGGGCATCCTTACTGGGGATCCATACAGGAGCCAAACACAATAAATCCGTGCCCGTCTCCCGCAGCGCTCAAGGTCAAACTGCCGGATTCTTGCCCCAGAGCGATGCTCCATCCCCGCTGCTCGATTCCCTGTAAAATGGTTATTCCTTCAAGTTGCTCGATCTGGCGGATCTCGGTGCCGGCACGCTTTACATTTTTGTCGAGGGAAATGATGGAACTTTTTTCAAAATCAATTCTTACGAAACGAGGCAGTTCAATCTCCGCGAGGCTCCGCTCGCTGCATTCCTGATTGATGTCGCATTCGTAAGCTTTTGTAAGTGCGCAGATGCGGATGTTATCTTGAGCAGAAAGTGCCGGAACAGCAAATAAGAGAAATAGCAGTACACTAGGTAGTGATTTTCGTATCATGGTTGGCTCCTTAGGGTTCTTTTCAGGCAAGCCGTAGAAAAGTGGACGGCAAAACTATTTCACCGTATATTCTCTTCCTTCCATGCAGGCGCCCCAAGCCCGGTTATACTGGCCCCGTTGCTGTTCATAGCCAGCGTGTTCTTGTTGTGCCCACTGTTTCTGGTCCTGTCGGCTCCGATGCCGCCGGGCCCCGCCGATTATTCCGCCGGAGGCCGCCCCGATGGCAGCACCTTTGCCCGCATCGCCTGCAATAGCTCCCACGGCTACTCCCAGAATCGCCCCGCCAGCCGCTCCCCTGAGCGCGCCACCTTTCTCTTGGGGAGCAGTCGTCTGTACCACCGGGGCCTTCATTGGGTCGAAACCGGTCTGCTGCCTGGCCCACTGGTAACATTCGTACTTATCCTTCTCCACCTGATCCGTTCCCTGCCCTTTGGCCGGGTAGACAATCGGTTCTTGAGCCATGCAGACCTGTGTCAATACACTCTGGGCACCCAATAGCACGGCCAGCGCAACCCCGAAAGATACAACCCGTAAAGTCTTACTCCAGATATCCATGTCCTACCTCCTTGCTGCCTGAGCCGTCGCATATTTCAACCTGCGGGTCGATTTCTTCCCGTAAATTGCACCAAGCCGGAAATCCATTTGTTTTTCGGCGAATATAAAACTCCGCCTATATAGAAATGTCTACAAATCAAGGATAACGAAGGTCAACATGATTTCAAGCCTACCTCTGCGGGTTCTCAAAGAATGCTTCTGGTGGTATTTCTAACGACCATTTTTATCCCGGCCCAGCTAAGTTTTCCAGCAGGCACTTTCGTCAGAATGGGCGATGTGCACCCCGACCAAACGAGCCACCATCGGAGGAGTTGAAAACTTGGAGGAAGAGTCGGAAATACGCTAACCGTACTTCAACGGTTAAGATGTGTCATAAACTCTTGAGGGCAATAACTGCTATTTCGGGCAGTGTGCCACACCTTCTACAATAGGGAAAACGCCCGCCAAGTTTGTTTGGCGGGCGTTTCATGTCTGCTTGGTGGTGATTTTTAAGGACCTGCTGAACCTCTGTAGGATTCATTAGGAATGGTCAGGAAATTGGCTTAACGTCTTTAATGGTGTTGGTTATCATTACATTAGGTGCCGGTTCGATTTCAATCCGTAAGATACTTTGCGTTGGAATGACGTTCAATTTCCCCCCTAGGTCAAAAGCCAGGAAGTTTGCACTCATCAATTTCTCCAGGCGTGAACCAAAATTTCGACGCTTTTCGTCGTCGGCATCGCCACAAAAACTGATCGTCTCGCCATTCACCAGATGAATAACGCAGGTAAACGAATTCGACTTGGGCATGAAACAACTCCTTTTCTATTTATGGTTTTTGCCAGTTATGCACCCTGCAGGTAATTCTCTGTCCGGAACCTGTTCAAGCGATTAATTGCCAAACCTATAATTGACGGATATCCAGGCCAGCCCTATAGCCAACGCAAACAACAGCCACAAACAACTAAGATTTCCCGCTACATACCTCCATCATCCCATCGCTACTTCTATGTATAATGAGATGGCCAATGGCCTTTCCGATGCTTGTATAAAATTGTTAATTCAACCTTATCAGACTACCCACCCTTGTAAACGGCCTGACAAGCAATTTTCGGTCTAAAGATTAAGGGCAGCGCATGGTTATAAGAAACAACCTCTCTATTGTTTATGGATCAGATTTGTTATCCATCGCCTGGGCAATGTGTACTCCCACCAACCGGGCCACCAGCACCGCGAGGTAAAGCTGGCCTACAACCGCCTCTAGTAGTGACAGGGAATTGGCCGGTGCACTCAGCGGGGTAATGTCGCCGTAGCCGAGGGTGGTCAGAGTGATAAAGCTGTAATAGAAAAACAGCTCGCGCATTTCTCCGGTCTGGCCGACAGGAATATTGAAAGAACCTGGCTGCAATCCTTCGAGCAGGGTATAGGAGAAGCTCCATAGGATTCCAAGCAGCAGATAAACCACTAGGGCGCCGTAAATGACGTCGCGACTAATCTGTTCAGCACAAAAGATATAACCAAGAATGTGAATGACAATGTAGCCCAGAAACAGAATGCCAAAGGCGAGGCTCAGCAAATGAAGACGCGGCATGGACACAAATTGGTGGGACCACATTCCGAGAAACATCGGCACCGCGAGCAGAAACCCAACGATGGCGGTTTGTTTTTTCATGCTGACTGCGTAAACCGCTGAGATCAACACGGCGCTGAGAAAGATGTTCAGCAGTTTACTGAGTCCGACGAAACCGACCAGAAAGGGTTGCAAGGCCAATAACAGCAGGATCGAAACTAACAGGAACAGAAACCTGTCTTTGAAGCAAGAACTTAGCAACAACGTTGTATGTCTTTCACCCACGTTAGTCCTCCCCTCCCTTCATTTAATCTTTTTCAGAATAAACGATTGCATTGGTTCTGTTTAGCAGCTGCTGAGTACCCCAGCTCTTGTTATTTGGCGATCTCCAATTCGCGTTTTTTGCTATAGAGCATCCGAACCATTTCGTACTCAAAGGGCGACCCGCTCCGATAATAACGAAAAGGTGCACGGTGCCTCTTGTCAACGGCGCTGACACCGGTAAACACGATGGTTGTCGTGTCATCGTTAACCCACGCGGGTGGGCCGACATAATTAAATCCAACAGTGTCTCCTACCAAGCCAGCGGTGTCGCGCAGGTTGGATGGGCCAAAAATCGGCAGTACGATGTAGGGCCCGTTTCCGGCTCCATAATGTCCCAATGTCTGGCCGAAATCTTCATTTTGATGCCGCAACCCCCAACCGGTAGCGGGGTCCCATAGCCCGGCAATGCCGATAGTGGAGTTGACAAGGAAACGTCCGACGGTAATGCCGGTACGCTTCAATTTCAACTGCAAAAGATTGTTGGTAAAATTGTTGAATTCGAAAACATTGTCGACAAAGTTGGAGACGCGCTTTTCGACGTAGTTCGGGGTGATAAATTCATAGGTGTTGACGACAGGAAGATAGAGGTATTTGTCAAAATAGTAATTGAAGGTATAGATTCGCCGATTTAACCCCTCGATGGGATCATAAACATCGACAGCATATTCAACCGAATCTTTAAGAAGATCCTCCGCCCGATGCTTCGGAGGATCCAGTTGAATGTCTGGTTTAGGGGTTGTACTGCAACCGGAAAGGACCAAGACGGCAACGAGGACCAAAAAAAACAGTGTCCCGCGCATTTTATCATTTACTCGACACTTCATTGATTCCCCCTATTCACTATGAGAATTCTGGAAAAAACCCAGCATGGCAGCAATGTTGTCCGGAAAAGCCATATTCCCGCAATGCCCTCCGTAAGGAAAGATCGTGGCCCTGTCACCGAAAACTTCGCGTAAGTAGCTGATTTCGCCAGGGCGCAGAATAAAGTCGTCTTCATTGCCGATCAGGCCCAGTTTGGGCGAAGTCATAAGATAGTTCTCGATTCCTTTCAAGCCCGTCTGTTCGATAAGCTGCGACTCAGTCAGCTCGGGATCTTTGGCCTGAAAGTGGGGCAGGAAAATGTCGTCGAAATAATCCTGGAACGACAAACGATTGATAATTTTTGCAAATTCAGTGACGTGGGCGTGCCGACCAAGCTTCATTCCCTTGGGGACCACGTAACCGGCCTGCGTCAGAACATCCGTCGTGAAGGCCATGTTGCTGGAAGAAAGTCTGAAGTCCATGCCGATCAGGGCTTGCAGGGGCTCATCACTTTTTGGTTTGCGATATTTGTAAGTTGCATAGAGGAATTGATCGTTGAACTCGACATCGTCACCATGCGCATAGGCATCGGCAAAGGCATCGGTAAGTTTTTTGTAGAAGGCGTTAAAGTTATCCAAACCACCCGGAATGTTCTCTTCCAACATGCGATCCAGAATTTCCACCGAATGAAAGAGGTTGACAGGCGGATTGATCAATAAAACCTTCTGAAAGTTAAAAGCCTGTTGCTGCTCATCTAAATGGGAGACGAATGCCGACTGAGCCGCCCCCAGGCTGTAGCCGCTGAGGTAGAATTCGCTAACATCCAGCTTGGTCTGCAATTTGGCCCATATGGCTTGCATCACCCGGTAGAGATCGGCAGAGTCTTCAGTCAAGTGGCCGGGAACACCGCTGGTTGAGGCCGCGACGATAAAATTTGGATGGGTCGGCGATGAGAGCGATATGACATGATAGCCCGCTTGGAAAAAGGCTTTTTGCAGGGTCACCATTTTGGGGCTCCGGAAGCTGGCCCCGGTGCCGGCAATCAGAAAAACCAGCGGCGCCTTATGTTTCTGTCGGATATAGGAATATCGCAGATCGGACAGGTTCCAGAGGATATCAGGCACTTCACGGTCGGGGAACATCTTAAGGGATGCCACCTTGACCGGCACCTCCGCCGGCAGGTCTGCAGCGAACTCAGCCGGGGTGCCAAGCACCGTCGCTGTAAAACGGTTGGTCAGGGGATAATCGTAGCCCAGAGCCATTGCGCCTTGCCCCAGTATCATCCAGCCACAAACACAGGCCGTCAGAATCAGTACTCTTCTCATGTCTTTCTCCTTTGGATAGAAAAAGGAAGGACCGCTAAAAAGATCATCGCAATTGTCCTAAAACTGTTCTGGTCAACGGATTATTTCATATTGTCAGTTTTGCAGGGCGGCCTGGTTTACTACTCCAAAACGGTGGTAAGTACATGGACTTCTCCGGCTCTGAGCACTTTAACGGCCAAGGTGTCTCCGTACTCCATCTCGAGGAGGGTTTTCCGTATCTTTTTCAGGGTTTCCAGGTCCGAGGAGACCACGATTCCGGCGACCTCAAGAATCACGTCACCGCCGATCAACAACTCCTGTTTGCCGATCTTGACCACCTTATTCCCCCCCTTAATGCCGAGGGCATCGGCAACCGAACCGTCGGCCACATGTTTCACCAGCAAACCGGCTTTCTGGGGTACATTGAAGGCGGCAGCGTACTTATCCAGCATCACGGCATCCAGTCCAAACCAGCGCGGCTTTTCTTCCAACAGAAGGTGCCGGCTGACATTCGAGCTTATGGCCATGCTGATGCCGTCGAATCCCCCGGACCGAGTCAGGATTGCACTGACGATACCGATGACCTCCCCGTTCATGTTGAACATGGGGCCTCCGGAATTGCCCGTGTTGGCGGCGGCATCGGTCTGCAGAATTTCGACGTCCACTAGGCTCTCAAGCTGCTCGGAGAGTTGATGGCGGCCACTTAAATACCCGGCTGACATGGTGTTCCCCAACCCAAACGGTGCTCCAACGACCATGACCCTGTCTCCGACCTGCATCAGGTCGGAATCGCCCAGCACTGCCGGGCCAATGCCGGTCGGCATTCTTTCCAACTGCAACAAAGCAACATCAGCAGGTGGCACAGAGCCCAACACTTTAGCGGGGATTTTTTCACCGTTGGCGAATTCTGCGGATACTGCATCGGCCAGATTGACCACATGAGCTGCCGTCAGGATCTTGCCGTCATCCGAAATCAACACTCCGGAACCCAAGCCATAACCGCGAACCGGGCCTCCTTTGGAACCCGGAGGATCTTGATTGCCGAAGGTTTTCAGAACACAAACCGACGGTCCGACCTTTTTGAAAAGGCCCCGCAGGGAATCGCTGGCCAGGGCGGGACCGGCCATCAGAAGAAAAACCAGCGACATTATAAATAAATACCCAACTTTCATAAGAACTCCTCCTATTCAACCGTTTGACTGTAGGGTATGTCCTGCTGCAGAGAAATGCTTAACTGGCCTCCAGGGTACAAATCGAAATACAGTACTCGTGCAGTTGGACTCCAGCCGGTTTTGAACAGGTCGCTGAAAACAACCAGGCTGGAATGGACGGTGCCGGTACCCATAACCCACTCGGCAACAAGTTGGCCAGGCAGTGGCGGTGCTGAACTTGGGCGTAAATATATCTGTGCAGCGCCTCGCGGAACCGGTGCTATCTTGCCGTAGCGGCTGCTGCGATACTTGTTGGCAGAAGGGGCTTTGAGGGAAAAGGAATGGATATGTTGATCCGTTAGATTACGAACAACGAAGGCAGTCGGTTCCGATTTGGTGGAGAACGACCCGCTGCAGCCGGTCAACAGAATGGCGGCAAGGAAAGCGGTCATGACCCATGGTGAAAAAAAATACCTGTGTGGATTTAAGCGAATATTCATCAATATTCCGTCCATAGGGGTGGTCTTACGAAGTCTTGACGGGCTGGGAGCTGGAAAGCCTGTCACCCTGCGAAAAATATCTTGAGTACACCTCCTGAAAAACTATGAATAGTTTGATCATAACAAAGTTAATCAGAATTTCATTTTTTCCCGTAAAGACTGGATTTTATACAAAACTGTGTTTTCATTGGAGATATGCTAGTTTTTTGGCAACTTCTGTTTTTAATTGTCATGACTAATCTGCACCGAGGTGAACAAACATGAAACTTCTATGCCTGCAAATCGCCATGATCCTGCTTTCCGCCGTTGTCATGCTTAGCGGCTGCCGCAAGGAAGAGCAAGTCATCGAGGAAATACGGTCGGTCAAGACTATAATCGTCCAGGAGATGTCCAGCGGGCAGGTGCGTAAATTCTCCGGTATCGTTCAGGCTGCCGAGTCTTCGGCCTTGAGCTTTGAGGTTGGGGGGCAAGTGGAGCAGGTTTTGGTTGATATCGGCGATCAGGTAAAAAAAGAGCAGGTTCTAGCGGTGCTCGACAAGGAGCCATACGAGCTGTTGATGAAGAGCGCCGAGGCGGAGCTGGTGCGGGCCAGGGCCAATCTCACCAACAAGAAAGCCGATTACGAGCGAGAAGAGGCCATCTTCAAGGAAGGGGCCGGCAGCAAGAAACGCCTCGACCAGGCAAGATTCGGCTATCAAGAGGCCGGGGCCGGTGTCAAGTATACGGTCTCCAAGCTCAATCTTGCCCTGCGCGACTTACGCAAGACCACCCTCTACGCCCCCTACGACGGCAACATCGGCAGCCGAATGGTGGAACCTCACATGGAGGTCACCGTCGGCCAGGAGCTGTTTGAGATCGATGCAGCGGGCGACATGGAAGTCCGAGTAGATATTCCAGAAACCATTATTAATAGAATCACGGTCAACACTGAAACCAAGGTGGCCCTAAGCATCCGCCCAGATGAAACGGTCGATGGCGTCATTAGTGATGTGGGCACCATGGCCGGAGCGGCCAACGCCTTTCCCGTCAAGGTGGCTTTAAGAAATCCCCCCCCGAACATTCAATCGGGCATGACCGCAGAGGTAACCTTCCCCTTACAAGGCCAAAAAGACCAATCTGGTTATCTGATACCACCCCAGGCTTTTTTGGCCAGCAAGGAATCAGGTCGCGCCTTTGTCTTTGTCTATGACTCGTCTTCCTCCTCAGTGAGAAAAACCGTTGTTCGTCTAAGCGGAGTTCAAAACAACCAGGCCATCGTCATCGAAGGTCTGACCACCGGGGATATCGTCGTCGTGGCTGGGTTGGGTTTTTTAAGCGATGGTCAGCGGGTCAAGTTGATGCCGGAAGCCTCGCAGTTCAAACCCGAAGCCTTTCAACTGAAATAAACTCACATTTAGAGACTGTTGGGAGGAGCTCGCCAACAGTCTCCTGGCGGAGATGACACTAATGAACATCACGGCCTTTGCACTCAACAACTCCCGCACCGTCATCCTCTCCCTGATACTGATGGTCGGTGCAGGGCTTGTCCTGTTCGCCAATCAACCGCGCCTGGAAGACCCATTCATCACCATCCGTGAGGCGGTGATCTCCACCAACTTTCCGGGCATGTCACCGGAACGGATCGAGCGCCTGATCACTCGGCCAATCGAAGAGCAGTGCCGTACTATGGGTGAACTGGATGACATCTGGTCAACCTCCAAGCGAGGTCAGTCCATCGTTCATGTTTCGATTCAGGACGAAGTACCTGCCGCGGACCTGCCTGCCACTTGGAAATTGCTGCGCAACCGAATTGCCGACGTCGCTCCGACCTTACCTAAGGGGAGCATCGGTCCTTTTGTCAACGACGAGTTCGGTGATACGGCAGTAGCCACTGTTGCCTTGTGGAGCGACGGCTTTTCCATGGCTGAAATGCACGAGACAGCCCGCATTGCCCGAGAACGCCTTGGCACGATGAGTGGTATCAAAAAGATTGAGCTCTATGGTGTTCAGGAAGAGCGAATCTATCTCGATTTTGCCAACGCCAAAATGGCCAAGTTCGGCATTGGTGTCAGGACTATCTCTGAAACTCTCAAAGCTCAAAATATCATTCTGCCGGGTGGACGGATCGATATCCAGGGCACCGAGTTCATTATCGAACCGACCGGCAATTTTAATCAGGTTTCGGAGATCGAAACACTGCTAATTCCCATTCCCGGTACGGAGCAAACGGTCCCATTGCAAGACTTGGCCACCGTCCGTCGAGGTTATGTTGACCCGCCTGAAAGCCCCGTTTTTTTTAATGGTCGCCCGGCCATCGTACTCAGCTTTGTCCTTCTTTCCGGAGTCAACGCGGTAGAGTTCGGCGACCGGTTATCGGACAGGCTTGAGGAGATCGAAAACAAACTGCCCATCGGTTACGTTTTCGACTACGCCACCTATCAGCCCGACCTAATCGCCAAGGCGGTCAACGGTGCGGTAATCAATGTCGTCGAAACCCTGATCATCGTCCTGGTGGTGGTCATGCTTTTTCTGGGTATGCGCACCGGACTGATTGTCGGCTCTTTCGTGCCTCTGGTAATGCTTTTGGGCGTAGTCATTATGGGTTTCATGGGTATCGAGCTCCAACGCATGTCCATCGCTTCCATGATCATCGCGCTGGGCATGATGGTCGATAACGGTATCGTTATCGCCGAGGACATCCGTACTCGTATGGAGCTCGGTGCATCAGCTCACGACGCGGCCTTGCAGGCAGGAAATTCTCTGTCAGTACCGTTGATGACAAGCACCTTGACTACGGTCCTGGCATTTACGCCCATGATGCTAATGATCGGCTCATCCGGAGACTACATCCTGTCTTTGGGGCAGGTGGTAACCATCCTGCTGATCGGCTCTTGGTTCCTATCCATGTATTTCACCCCCAGTTGTTGCACTTGGTTTTTGAAGGTCAAAAAAACCGCGAACACAAAAGGGGGTGACGACCCTTACCAAGGAAAGTTTTATCTGGTTTATCGAAACCTGCTTGAACTTGTCTTGCGCCAGCGGACGTTGACTCTTGCCATTGTCCTGGGCACTTTGGTCCTAAGCTTTTATGCTTTCACCTTCATCCCCGAGGTCTTTTTCCCGCCCGGAGACCGCAACCAATATCTTGGATACCTGGATTTTCCAGCAGGTACCCGGAGCGACCAGACTGCCGCTTCGGTCAAGGAAGTCAGTGCATGGCTTCAGGATAAAACCATAAATCCCGAAATTACCGGAACCATAGCCTATGTAGGTAGCGGTGGCCCCCGGTTTTTCCTCTCCCTTGCACCCAGCGACCCCGATCCGCACAATGCCTTCATCGTGATCAATACCGAAACCGACGCACAAGTGCCGGCATCGATTAGAAGAACCCGTGATTATCTTCTAGCTCAACACCCGAACGTACGCGGACGGATTAAGGGGATGTGGCTCGGTGGCAGCGAAGTGGGGTTGCTTGAAATAAGAGTCAGTGGTCCCGATTCAGAGGTTCTGATAGACCGGGCCGAACGCATTATGGCTGGATTACGAGGAATTCCAGGGACTATCGACATCAAGCAGGATTGGAACAATCCGGTAACCAAGCTGGTAGTGGACGTGGACCAGGCACGGGCGCGCCGAG
The DNA here is from genome assembly GCA_013619105.1 of Desulfuromonadales bacterium. Classification (GTDB taxonomy): domain Bacteria; phylum Desulfobacterota; class Desulfuromonadia; order Desulfuromonadales; family Syntrophotaleaceae; genus Syntrophotalea_A. The sequence goes on along the minus strand of JABXKU010000001.1, from coordinate 3,093 downwards.
CCGGTCTAAGCTCGCAGGAGGTATCCGACTCCCTCGATGCCTTTATTGATGGCAGCACGGTCACCGACTTCCGAGCTGGCCAAACGGTGGTGCCGGTTGTGGTACGGGGTCGTGAAAAGGAGCGTAAAGACCTTTCTTCCCTGCCTGGCCTTGGGGTCTATTCGAGTACACACCAGAGTAATGTTCCCCTTTCCCAGATCGCCACTATTTATGCCGTCAGCGAGGTTAATCAGATTCATCGTTATAACCAGGTGCGTACCATCACCATCGCTGCCATACACCCTAATATGGGCGCCAGCGAACTATTTACAGCCCTTCAGCCTACCCTGGAGGATTTGGAATTACCCCCTGGACACTGGTGGGAGACCGGCGGTGAATTGGAAGATGCCGCGGAAGCCAAAGGATTATTGTTTTTCTGGTTCCCCCCCTGCTTCCTCTTGATCATCGCTCTGCTGGTCTGGCAATTCAACTCTTTCCGCCGTGCGGGGATCATCCTCTTTACAATTCCTCTGATCATCATTGGCGCCGTGGTGGGACTTATTGTCATGCGGGCTGATTTCGGTTTCATGGTTATTCTTGGTTTGCTAAGCCTGATGGGTACCATCATCAATAACGGCATCGTCCTCATCGACAAAATCGAGGTCAATCGTACCGAAGGACAACAAGACTATGATGCCGTACTCGGGGCGGCCATCTCCCGCTTGCGGCCGATTCTGATGTCGATGACCACCACCGTATTGGGACTCCTGCCACTTATTATTTCCCGCGACCCGCTGTTCTATGGGTTGGCCAGCGTCATGGCCTGGGGTCTGGCAATCGGTACTGTCTTCACCCTGGGCGTCGTCCCCCTACTCTACACCCTGCTGTTCAGAGTGCCGATTCCCCACCGAACCGAAGTTGCAGAAGGCTGAATTCTCTGACATGCCCGATAAAGGAGAGAGCTTCATGACCAGGATTCCTCTCATTCGCACCATATTTCTTATCACCACGGCCGCCCTGCTCCTCTCCGGCTGCAGCCTGGTCGGTCCCGACTTCGTAAAACCGGAAGCACCGGTTGCCGAGAGCTGGATCGATGCAGAAAGCGCTGGCATTCAGCATCAAGAAGAAGATCTGAGTGATTGGTGGCAAGCTTTCAACGACCCGGTTCTCGATGGCCTCATCAGACGCGCCTTTGAACAGAACCTGCCTTTGCAGATCGCTGGGCTGCGAGTGCTAGAGGCTCGAGCACGACTTGGACTTGCAACCGGCAATCTTTATCCCCAGACCCAGCAGGCGACCGCCGGATATTCCAAGACCCAGTTAAGCCGCAACAGTCCTAACCTGTCCCCCGGCATCGACCGGGTTTACGATCAGGCCTCGATCGGTTTTGACGCCGCCTGGGAACTCGATTTCTGGGGCCGCTTTCGGCGCGGCGTGGAGAGCGCCGATGCCGCGTTGATGGCCGAGATGGCGAGCTACGACAACGTGCTGGTCACCCTCACCGCCGAAGTGGCTCGTACCTATACGCTCATTCGTACTCTGGAAGAACGGATCAATTTAGCCGAAGACAACGTACAGATTCAGAGAGAATCACTGCGCATTGCCACTGTTCTTTTTAATAACGGCGCCGTCACCGAACTTGACGTGCAACAAGCCACATCGCTGTTACGCAGCACCCAGGCTTTTATCCCTAATCTTCAAAGTTTTCATCGACAAGCCCAGCACGCCCTGAGTATCCTACTCGGCCTGCCCCCCCGTGATCTGTATTCTCTTCTCATGGGCGAGGCAACCATCCCCGCGGCACCAGCAACGATCGCCGTAGGTATCCCAGCACAGTTGCTCCGCCGACGTCCGGACATTAAACAAGCAGAGATGAAAGCCGCAGCACAAAGCGCCCGGATCGGCCTCGCCAAGGCTGATCTTTATCCCAGCTTCACCCTGTTCGGCAGCATTGGCTGGAGTGCATCTAATACAGGCAATTCCGACACAGGCGATGTGTTTGAGTTTAGTGACAGCTTGACCTTTCAAGCTGGACCTTCCATCCGCTGGAATCTCTTCAACTACGGCCGCATCAAGAACCAGGTTCGCATCGAAGATGCCCGACTTGAACAGTTATTAGTTAACTATCGCAATGTTGTACTGCAGGCGGCTCGTGAAGTTGAAGACGCCTTGACCGGTTTTGCCAGGGCTGAGGATCAGGCTGACTTTCTGGGTAAAGGTGTAGCAGCAGCCAAGCGTGCTTCTGAACTGGCGATGATTCAGTATCGTGAAGGGGTCATCGACTACCAGCGGGTTCTCGACACCGATCGTTTTCTCACTGAGCAGCAAGATAATTACACCGCCACTCGGGGGGAAATTGCTATTAACTTGATCGCTCTGTACAAGGCTCTTGGTGGTGGATGGCAAATGCGACTGGGAAAAGATATTGTGCCGGCACCCATGCAGCAGGAGATGAGCACGCGAACGGACTGGGGCCAACTACTTGAAAAAGGTAAGAAGCCTTTGTGGAGAGCGCCCGACTGGTAAATATTAAATCCACATAGTTTGCTTTCCTTCAATGAAGAAGCTTGATTGACCAGGAGACAAACGACCTATGTTCCTCATGATGGCATGCCATGGATGCGATCTTCTGACTCAAGTTCCACCACTTCCAAGGAGTGGTGCGGCCTACTGCCCACGTTGCGGTTCCCTCCTCCTGCGTTCCAAACCGAATAGTATCGAACGATCCTTGGCGCTGGTCCTGGCCAGCATGATCCTGTTTGCGGTGGCCGTGAGCTTCCCTTTTCTGGCTATGAAATCCGGTGGTTTCGAACAACAGACCAACTAATATCGGTTCACCGGTCTTTTATCGTCACCTGGATTCAATTCGTAAGTGCAACTTTGTACGGGTAGTTTAAGTGAGCAAGCTGCGGTAGCATCTGTGCACCTAGACTGGCCGGTCAAAGGAGCACAGATGAGAAGCTACACGCAGCTTACCCGAGAACAAAGATATCAGATTTACGCTCTCGAGAGAGCAGGACATTCGCAAGCCAGGGTCGCCGAGTTGCTCGGGGTTCACAAGGCCACTATCTGCCGTGAACTCAAACGTAACCGAGGACAGCGTGGCTATCGGCC